>JACJXT010000012.1:0-300000 GCA_020636535.1 Chitinophagales bacterium | reverse complement strand
TCTAGCAAAGGCAATTGATTTCCAAATTCATCTTTATTCCAATATTGTTCATTTTTACTCAAAAATACCACTTGATTTTCTATCAACTTATTCAAATAAAAAGGACCTGTTCCAACACATTTTACTCGCATTTCTTGTCCATAATGTTCAACTGCTTCTTTTGGATATACTTTAGCAAAAATTAAACCTAAACGAGCTAAGAAAACAGCGTAAGGTTTTTCTAATGTAATAGAAAGCGTAGAGTCGTTGATTACTTGAACACCACTAACACCTTCGCTAGGATTTTGTCCGTTTGCAGTTGCTTCGTTGTATTCATTTGCACCTTGTACTACATCTTGAAAAATCCAAGTGCCTTGATTGTTTGCTGGATCATGGAAACACAATCTATCGAAACAGTATTTAAAATCTTGAGCTGTAACTTTTCTTCCTTTTCCATTAGGAAAGCATTCGTCATCATGGTAATAAACGCTATCTCTTAAATGAAAAATATACACTTTTCCATTTTCAAGAATATCCCATCGTTTTGCAATGCAAGGTTCAATAGCTAGTGTTTTAACATTAAACTTTACCAATCCTTCATAAATTTGTTCTGCAATTCTGTGTCCAGTTACTTCTGTAATATTTAAAGGATATAGTGATTTAAAATATTCTTCTTCATTGTATCTAAAAGTACCACCATAGTATCTGTCTCCTTTGGCTTTGGTTAGTTTAAATTCTGATGACTGATTTGAACCACAAGCAATGGCTAAAAAAGACAGTAAAATTATTATATATTTTTTCATATTATAGTTTTAGTTTTAATAAAATTGGACAATGGTCTGATTGTTTTACATCAGGAAAGATTGCTGCTTCTACAATTTGATTAGAGAGTGCATTGCTACAACTTTGATAGTCGATTCTCCAACCTTTGTTATTGGCTCTTGCATTAGCTCTAAAACTCCACCAAGTATATTGATCTTTTAATGTTGGATGTAAACTTCTGAAAGAATCTATAAATCCACTGTCAAAGAATTTTGTCATCCAAGCTCTTTCTTCAGGTAAAAATCCAGAAGAGTTTTTATTACCAACAGGATTATGAATGTCTATTGCTTCATGACAAATATTATAATCGCCAGCAATTACAATCTTTTGATGTGTTTGTTTTATTGCATCCACAAAATTATAAAAGTCATCTAAAAACTCCATTTTAATCGCTTGTCTTTCATCGCCACTAGAGCCAGATGGAAAATAAGCATTGATAAAGTGAATATCTCCTATGTTAAAACGAATAACTCTTCCTTCTGCATCGTACAATTTGTTATTCATTCCTTTAATAATATTGGTTAAAGGAACTTTACTAATAACGCCAACGCCACTATATCCTTTTTTTTGAGCAGAAAACCAATGACATTCAAAACCTAAATCTTCAAAAAGTTCTTTGGGAACATCGGCTTCATCTGCCTTAATTTCTTGAAAAAGAAATACTTGATAAGGAGAACTTTTAATCCAATCAATTAGTCCTTTTTTAATTGCAGCTCTAATGCCATTAACATTATAAGAAATTATACTTAAATCATTCATAAAAATACAACTATTCTATGCTAAATATCTACTTATTATTATCTTCAACGGTTTAATGCAAAGCATAAAGGTAAACATATTTTTTTTATTCTTTTTCTTAAGCTCTACAGTATTAGCTCAGTACTTTATTGATGGTGTTATTAGAGATAAAATTACAGACGAAGGTGTTGCTTTTGCTAATGTTTATATTAAAGGAACAACTATAGGTACTTCTACAGATGATACTGGATATTATAAGATTACTTTGAATGAATACTATGATTCGCTTACCGTTTCTTTTTTAGGATATAAAGAACAATCAAAACAAATAAAAGATATAAGCAGACAGCAGATTGACTTTCAATTGAGTGAAGATGCTAATGAATTATTTGAAACTATTATTTATGCAGATAAAGAAGCACTAGAAGATTATTTGTTTAGAAAAATTCAAGAGAACAAACCAATAAATGACAAAAATAAATTTAATAACTATCAGTACAATGCATACAGTAAGGTAGAAGTAGATGTTAAAAATCTCAATGACAAATTGATGAATAGAAAGTTGTTAAAACCTTTTGCTTTTGTTTTTAATAATATAGATAGCACTTCAGAAGAAGAACCATTTTTACCAATGATGTTGTCAGAAACATTGTCGGAAGTATACTATTCTAAATCACAAAATAAGTTTAAAGAAAGAGTACTTGCTACTAAAATTTCTGGAACAGAAGATGAAAGTTTAGGTGCTTTTTTAGGTGCTTCTGCTACAGAATATAATATCTATGACAATGGATTTAATATCTTAGAAAAAGAATTCATTAGTCCAATTGCAGCAAGTGGCAAATTGTTTTACAACTATAGAGTTATCGACACTATGGTTATTGATAATGTAGTGCATTATAGAATGGAATTTCAGCCAAAAGGAAAAGGGTCGAATACTTTTTTTGGAAATTTTGTAGTATCCGAAAATAATTATGCCATAAAGAGTATTCAAATGAATATGGCAAAACATGTAAATATTAACTTTATTAGTAGAATTATTATACAACAAGATTTTCAATTTGCCGATACTACTGCTTGGATTTTATCTAAAGACAATTTTACTATAGAGTTTCAACCAATACCCAATAAACCTTCTATTGTAATAAGAAAAAAAGCAGCATATAAAGATTTTCTAATCAACAAACCACAAATAGAAGACAATGTAAAAGCATTGAAAGAACTAGTAATTGTTGATGATGATGCATCGAACAAAAGCAAAGCATTTTGGGATTCTGCTCGTTATGTTCCACTCAGTAAAAATGAAGCCGCTATTTATCATTTAGTAGACACCATTCAATCAGTAAAAGCATATAAAACTTATTTTTATATTATTGAAATTCTAATTAGTGGAAATGTTAAAGCTGGTCCAATTGATATAGGTCCAGTATCAAGTGCAGTAAGCTATAATCAACTAGAAGGTTGGCGTTTTGGCTTAGGAATTGAAACCAACGAAGATTTCTCAAAAAATATTTTCTTAAGAACTCAAGCTGCTTATGGTTTAAGAGATAAAGAATGGAAATACGGTGGAATTGTAAAAGCACTACTTTCTAAGAAACCAAGGCAAGTTTTAACATTAGAATATACTTATGATGTAAGCAAATTAAGAAGAACTACCGAAGCCATTTCTTCAAGTAGTTTATTGAATATTGCAGTGCTTAGAAACAGAAATCAAAAATTATTATATGCAAGAGAAGCGAAAATTAAATACGATTTTGAGTGGCGAGAAGGTTATAGTTCAAGCATTACTTTTCAAAACAGAAAAATAGAGCCAGGTTTAATTCCATTTCAGTATGTAGAAGATGTGGCTGCTCCAATAGAACACTTACACTACAATCTAACGCAAACAGAACTAATTTTAAACTTAAGATTTGCACTTAAAGAAAAATTTTTAGGCAACAAAACTATTTTTAGAACGAGTATTAATAAAACAAGTATTCCTGTATTTCAGTTTGAATATGTATATGGTATTAAAAACATTTTAAAGAGTGAATACAACTATCATAAACTCTCGTTTTATTTCTCCGATTTAGTTCAAATCAAACCAATAGGTAAACTAGAAATGAGCGTTCAAGCTGGTAAAGTTTTTGGCAATGTTCCTTTCTTCTTGTCAGAAGTTCATGATGGCAATCAAACTTATATCTTTAATAACAGAGCATTTAATTTAATGAACGATTATGAGTTTGTGAGCGACCAATACCTACAGTGGATTTTAATACATCATTTTGATGGATTTTTCTTGAATAAAATTCCAGGAATAAGAAAATTAAAACTACGAGAGTATATAGATTTTAGAGGCGTTTTAGGAACTTTAAATCCAAACAATAAAGCATCAAACAAGTATAATGAAATAACAGAAGTAGGTAAAAAACCATACTTAGAGTTGGGCTTTGGTATAGAAAATATTGTCAAATTTTTTAAAGTTGGATTCTCATGGCGATTAACACACAGAGTACCAACAGCACCAAAATGGGGATTTTTATTTGGCTTTGATTTTGATTTCTAAAATTTGTATTAACTTTAATCACAAGCTATGTTTGCAAAAGATGCGATAGATATTAATTTAATGCCATTAAGGTTAAACCAAACAGTTGCCGATGCAATAGAATGGTGTACTACACATAACTCGCTTTATGCTTTTGTAGTAGACAATGCTGTTCTTATTGGTAGATTTAGTGAAGATTTTTTATATAACTATGATAACAATTCATTGTTGTCAACTTTAATTGATTTTGCAGAACCAATAACTGTTTCCGAAAATAAACATGCAATAGAACTAATTGCAAAAGCAAAACAATACAATAGCTTTATCTTACCAATAGTAGATGAAAGTAAAAATTTCCTTGGATTAACTTCAGCAGAAAGTATTATTAATATTTTATTTGATAATAATATATTGAATGAACACCAAAGTATATTTGTAGTTGAAATTACAGCAAATAATTATGCAATGTCAGATATTGCTAAAATAGTAGAATCAAATCATGCACAAATCTACTATAGCAATTATGCAAGAAAAGAAAACAATATTGCTCAAATTACCTTAATACTACAAGCAGAAAATTATGCAGCTATTGCTAATACCTTTGAAAGGTTTGGTTACGAAGTCATTTATCAATCCGCAGAAAATGTATATACTGACCATTTAAAAGAAAGAGCCGAAAGTTTCATTAAATACTTGGAGGTGTAATGGATTGGTTTACACATTTACGAAATGGTTGGGGACAAGACATACTATTTATAAATGATTTATTATTAATAATACCATTTTTGCTAATAGTACACTTTTTTTTAAAGAAACATGTACAGAAACAAACAAATCCAATTTATCAAAAATATTTTTTAAAAGGATGGTATGTAAGAGTGTTTGGAGCAGTAATGTCTGCTTTAATGTACCAATATTATTATCATGGCGGAGATACCATGTCTTATTTTAAAGTAATGCTGTGGCTTAGAAAATTTACCTTTACAGATTTTAATGTTATAATAGATACATTTTTTAATACTTCTAATCCTAACTATAATAATATACTATATCAATATTTTGGTGGATATTATTCATACTTAATTGAAGACGGAACAAGAACAGTAATATTAATTGGATATGTATTAAGTTTTTTTTGTCTTAACACATATATACTTATTTCTTTATTATTTACAATGTTTGCTTACTATGGCTTTTGGAAATTATTTAAACTTTTCTATAAACTATATCCACATTTAGAAAAAGAAATTGCCATATCTTGCTTGTTTATTCCTTCTGTATTCTTTTGGGGAACAGGATTAATGAAAGAACCTTTGTGTATTGGTGCATTGGGTGTTTTGACTTACTCGACTTATGAATTATTTATCAATAAAAATATAAAAATAAAATATATTATTGCATTGTTATTGTCGGTGTTGCTAGTTAAAACAATTAAAGTATATATTATATTAGCGTTTGTGCCAGCATTATCTTTATGGGTCTTTGCTAAATATGCTCTAACTATACAAAATAAAATTGTAAAAGTTTTTATTGCACCAATATTAATTGTAATAGGTAGTGGCATTGGTCTATTAATGTTAAGTCAAATGGCTTCCGTCGCTGAAAGATATTCTTTTGAACAATTAATGCGTACTGCTAAAGACACTCAAAATTGGTTGGTATATTCTTCAGAACAACAAGACGCCTCTCTATATACACTTGGCGATTTAGAATATACTACAATGGGCTTGATAAAAGTCTTTCCAAAAGCAGTTAATGTTGCCTTATTTCGTCCTTATATTTGGGAAGCTAGAAAACCTACACTTTTTATTGCAGCAATAGAAGCTGTTGCCACACTCTATTTTACATTAATGCTATTCTTCAGACAAGGACCAATTAAAGTCTTTAAAAATGTTTTTTCAAATCCAGATGTTTTATTCTGTTTTACCTTTTCTATCATCTTTGCTTTTGCTGTTGGATTTACTAGTTTTAATTTTGGTGCTTTAGCACGATATAAAATTCCAATGATGCCTTTTTATTTTATAGGATTAACTATTCTTTATAGTGTAGATGCTACCAAAAAACCAGAGAATACAACATAATTTACTTATTTTTGCACTTCAATAATTTAAATTAAATGAATATAGCTGTTATTGGTACAGGATATGTAGGTTTGGTTTCAGGAACTTGTCTTTCTGAAACAGGTAATCATGTTACTTGTGTAGATGTCGATCAAAAGAAAGTAGATAAACTGAAGTCTGGACAAATTACAATATACGAACCAGGTTTAGATACGCTCTTTCAAAGAAATATTAAAGAAGGAAGGTTAAAGTTTACTACTTCTATAGAAGAAGCTATTCAAAATGCTACACTAATTTTTTTAGCACTACCAACGCCACCAGGAGAAGATGGCTCTGCAGATTTGTCTTATGTGCTTAATGTGGCAGATACTTTGGGTAAAATAATTACAGATTATAAAGTCATCATCAATAAAAGTACAGTTCCTGTTGGTACAGCCGAAAAAGTTAAAAATGCTGTTGCTAAAAATGCAACTGTCGATTTTGATGTGGTTTCCAATCCTGAATTTTTGCGTGAAGGTGTAGCTGTTGACGATTTTATGAAACCAGATAGAGTTGTAGTAGGTGTTAGTTCTAATAAAGCTAAAGATTTAATGGAACAACTGTATAAACCATTTGTGCGACAAGGCAATCCAATTATTTTTATGGATGAAAAGAGTGCAGAAATGACTAAATATGCTGCTAACTCTTATTTGGCTACTAGAATTTCTTTTATGAATGAGTTAGCACTGCTTTGTGAAAAAACTGGTGCTGATGTAGAAACAGTTAGAGTAGGTATGGGAAGCGATAATAGAATTGGTAAACGATTCTTATTTCCTGGTATTGGTTATGGTGGAAGTTGTTTTCCTAAAGATGTGCAAGCGCTAGCAAAAATTGCAGAAGAAAATCAATATCAATTTAAGATTTTAGATGCAGTAATGAAAGTCAATCACATTCAAAAACATGTATTGGTAGAAAAAATCATCAATCATTATGGTAGCGATTTAAGCAACTTAACTATAGCTATTTGGGGCTTAGCGTTTAAACCAAATACTGATGATATTAGAGAAGCTCCTGCTTTATACATTATTAAAGATTTACTAGAAGCTGGTGCTACAATTAAAGCATATGATCCTGAAGCTATGGAAAATGTAGCACAATATTTTAGCAATCTATCTGATGAACAAAAACAAAAATTGCATTTTGTAGATAAGAATATGGATGCATTAAATAATGCAGACTGCTTAGCTATTCTTACAGAATGGTCTGAATTTAGAGGTGCTGATTTGAGTCAGGTTAAAGCAATATTAAAAACACCAATTATTTTTGATGGAAGAAATTTATACGATTTAGAAACGATGCAACAGCTTGGTTTTTATTATAATAGTATAGGAAGAAAAACTATAAATGATTAAGTAATGAAAAAAATTTTAATTACAGGAGCGGCTGGATTTTTAGGATCTCACCTATGCGATAGATTCATTAAAGAAGGATATAAAGTAGTAGGAATGGATAATCTTTCTACTGGAAATATCAAAAACATAGAACATCTATTTCCAAATCCAAACTTCGAATATCATCATCATGATGTAACTACTTTTGTTCATGTTTCTGGTAAATTAGATTATATCTTACACTTTGCATCACCAGCAAGTCCTATTGATTACTTAAAAATGCCTATTCAGACTTTAAAAGTTGGTGCAATGGGAACTTATAATTTACTGGGTTTAGCAAAAGAAAAGAATGCTAGAATTCTAGTAGCGTCTACTTCCGAAGTCTATGGTGATCCAACTGTTCATCCTCAAAATGAAGAATATTGGGGAAATGTAAATCCAGTTGGACCAAGAGGTGTTTACGATGAAGCTAAAAGATACATGGAAGCAATTACTATGGCTTACCACAACTTTCATCAAGTTGACACAAGAATTATTAGAATTTTTAATACCTATGGACCAAGAATGCGATTAGATGATGGTAGAGCTTTACCACAATTTATGAGTCAAGGATTAAAAGGTGAAGACATTACTGTTTTTGGCGATGGTTCTCAAACGCGTTCATTTTGTTATGTGGCAGATTTAGTAGAAGGTATCTATCGTTTGTTGTTGTCCGATTATCATTTGCCAGTAAATATTGGCAATCCTGATGAAATTTCACTGCTAGATTTTGCTAAGGAAATTCAAAACTTAACAGGCAATCAATCTAAAATTGTTTTTCAAGATTTACCAAAAGATGATCCAAAACAAAGGCAACCAGATATTACTAAAGCTAAAACTATTTTAGGTTGGCAACCAACTGTTAACAGAAGCGAAGGTTTAAAAATAACACTAGACTATTTTAAAGAAGCTGTTTTCAATTGATAAAAAAACTAACACTCATTGGTGCTGGTCCTGGAGATCCTGATTTAATTTCTATTAAAGGCATGAAAGCTTTGCAACAGGCAAAAGTGGTTTTATACGATGCATTGGTACATACAGATTTATTAAATTACGCAAAAGATGCCGAATGTATTTATGTAGGCAAAAGAGCTGGAACACACTATCATTCGCAAGAAGAAATTAACCAGTTGATTTTAGAAAAAGCCAATGAGCTTGGAGCAGTAGTTCGACTAAAAGGTGGCGATCCATTTATTTTTGGTCGAGGGCAAGAAGAAGTTGATTTTGCTACAAAACATAATATTGCTGTAGAAGTAATTCCAGGAATTTCGTCTGCTATTGGTATTCCTTCTTTACATCAAATTCCATTAACCAAACGAGGCACTAACGAAAGTGTTTGGATAGTTACAGGTACTACAAAAAAATGTCAAATCTCTGATGATATTATTATAGCTGCTCAATCAAATGCTACTGTTGTTATTTTAATGGGAATGAGTCAGTTGCAACAAATTATAGATATATTTATAGAAAAAAGAGGCAATAATCATCCAATTGCAATCATTCAAAATGGAAGTTTTGAGAACGAAAAATACATCAAAGGGACACTACAAAATATCATTCAACTGAAAGAAGAACAACAAATCAAATCTCCAGCATTAATTATAATAGGTAATGTTGTTGAACATATGCAGTAATTTGTTTTAACTTTTTATGGAAAAAATATACTTCTTGCGTCTTTATATAAAGTAAAGATGAAAGAAGCATTACTACAATATATCTGGAAGTTTCAACTATACCATCTTGCCAATTTAAAAACGGTAACTCAAGATGACTTGCAAATTATTTATCAAGGTGATTATAATACTACACAACATGGACCAGATTTTTTAAATGCAAGTATTGTAATTAATGGCATAAAACTTTTTGGAAATATAGAAATTCATGTCTTTGCTTCAGATTGGATAAAACATCAACATACAAATGACAGCAATTACCAATCAGTTATTTTACATGTCGTTTATTTTAATGATGTTGAACTAATTAACGGAATGCCAACACTACAACTCAACGGAAGAGTGATGCCATTGCTACTACAAAAATATCGTACTATTATGGATAACAATAATGTAGTAAAATGTAAAAATTTATCAGCAACACTTAACTCAATTGTCATTCAACAAGCAAAAGAAAAAGCAATTATTCATCGTTTAGAACGAAAAAGTGTACAAATACAACAACAATTGCATCAATTTAATGGCGATTGGAATCAAGTACACTACTACAATTTAGTACAATGCTTTTTTGATAAAAGCAATCAGTTTGCCGCAAAAAACTTATTGGTAAATTTACCCTATTCAGTACTACTCAAACACGCCGATAATATTTTTCAGTTAGAAGCATTACTATTTGGTGTTGCTGGCTTACTACATGATAATTTTTCAGACGATTATCCGAGCATGCTACAAAAAGAGTTTTCCTTTCTACAAGCAAAGTATCAACTCAAAATCAGTAACAAAAAATATTGGAATTACTTTCGTATTCGTCCAATGTCATTTCCAAGTATCCGTTTGTCGCAATTAGCCAATTTGTTGCATACATCACCACAATTTGTACGACTCTATCAATTAGATAAGGTAAAGTACACACTACAAAATGTACAAGCATCAGTTTATTGGCAAACACATTATCTATTAGACAAATCTACAAGCAATCATACAAATTGCTTAGGCAAAAAACAAATAGATAAAATTTTAATTAATTATACCTTGCCAATACAATATACTTATGCTAAATACGAACAAAAACCATTAGAGTACATTTTAGAATATTATTATTCTTTATCAAAAGAAACCAATAATAAAACCAAACTGTTTGATTACGAACATTTTAATCATAAAACAGCTTACGACTCACAAGCATTTATAGAATTACACGATGAGTTTTGTACTAAACAAAAATGTTTGCAGTGTGTCATCGGACATCATGTATTAGCACAGTCAAACAAAATTCAGAACTATATAGAAGAAGAAAATGTATTTTATGTTTAATGCTACTACAATTTAAAAGCTGTTTGCATTCCGAACTCGTTTCGGAATCTGTTACTAAGCATTCTATTATCAAAGGTTCTGAAATAAATTCATAATCTACGAATTCGTTATTTTATCACCATGACCTATTTCACAAGTTTACTTAAATTGAAGTGCTTTTTTTCATTGATGAATATTTTCAAGGTTTAAAATTTTGACAATGTTTTATCTCAAAAAAAACTAAAAATCACTACCTTTAAACTATGTTAGAAAAGCCAATAAAACTATTACATTCAAAAAGTTTAAGAGATGTAATAGAAGCAAATGTATATGGTGTCTGTGCTTACCTAGGTAGAAAAATGGCAATTCCATCTAAAAAAGTCCGACTCTTTTTTATTTATACTTCTTTTATTGCATTAGGTTCACCAATAATCATTTATCTAATATTAACTTTTATACTGAATTTAAAATATAGTATTCGTTCTAAAAGAGTTCCAGTTTGGGATATTTAACCCAAATTATATATTAGACTTTGTCATGAGAGAGAATTATACAAAATATTTACAAAGCACGGAATTTTTATTCCGGAAATGTAGTTTTAACTACATTGAGGAAAGAAAAAATGAGTACAGAAGTAAATATAAAGTATAATTTTTTCGTAATAAATTTCTAATGTGTAATTTGGGTTTAAATCAACAAGAAAAAGAATATCAAGAACAGCTTAATGAGTTTATAGTTAAGCTCGAATATTATTGTAGTTATCAAGAAAGGTGTTTAGCAGAATTAAAACAAAAAATGTATAAACTAGAAATTCCAGTTGCAATGCAAGATACCATTATTGAACATCTACAAGAAAATAATTTTTACAATGAAGAAAGATTTGTAGCTAGTTTTATTAATGGAAAAGCCAAACACAAAAAATGGGGAAAACAAAAACTCACTAATGAATTACTAAAAAAACAAATTGACTATAATTTAATTCAACAAGCATTGAGTCAATTAAATGAATTTGAATATCAAGAACGATTGCAGTTGCTCTTAGAAAAAAAAGCGTCTCAAATAAAATCAAACAGTATATTAGAAAAAAAGCAAAAGTTATATAGATTTGCTTTGCAAAAAGGATATGATACAGCATCAATCACACCAATATTGAATAAAATAATAGATGAAAAATAAATTTATAGCACATCCTTGGCATGGAATTGATTTGTTGGAAACAACACCAAACGAAGTATATGCTTTTATAGAAATTGTACCAACAGATACAGTTAAATATGAAATTGATAAAGCAAGTGGTTTTCTAAAAATAGACCGACCTCAAAAATTTTCTAATATCATTCCTTGTTTGTATGGTTTTATTCCACAAACTTATTGCGAAAAAAGTGTAGCTACATTTGCACAACAACACGAACCTAATATTCAAATTACAGATGGAGATAAAGATCCGTTAGATATTTGTGTACTTACTAGTAGAAATATACATAATGGAAATATACTAGTAAGAGCAAAACCTATTGGTGGTTTACGACTAATAGACAAAGGAGAAGCTGACGATAAAATAATTGCAGTTTTAGAAGGAGATGATGTTTTTCAATCGTATAACGATATTGATGACATACCAACAGATGTTATAAATAGACTAAAGCATTATTTTTTAACCTATAAAAATTTACCTAATGAAAATAAAGTCTGCGACATTACAGCAGTGTACAATAAAACAATAGCACATCAAGTAATTGCAGAAAGTATTAAAGATTATAAAAATAATTTTAATATATAGATGTTTACAATAGAACAAATAACAGCAGCACATAGCAAAGTAAAATCTGGCAACGATTTTCCTATGTATATTCATACCATAAAAAACTTTGGTGTATTGCGTTTTGAAACCAAAGTAATCAATAGTCAGACTTCTTATTTTGGAGCAGACAATTTTGTTATTCAATCAACACCAATGTATGATGACTTACCAATAACAACTGTAGTAAATAAAGAACAATTTAGTACGCAACTCAAAGCACACCAACAAGGAAAAACAGATTATTTTACTTTTTGTAATGATTGTGCTACAACTGGAATTGAAAAATGGATAGTAGATTTAACCAAAATGATTTGCACTTATTATGATGTTAATCACAACGAAGTACTAGTAGAAAATATACCAACAATAAATTAATAATTTTAAAACAAATAGATAAATGAGCAAAACACACTTTAAAGATGGCGTAATTTGGGAAGATGAAATTGGCTATGCAAGAGCAGTAAAAATGGGTAATATCATTGAAATTTCTGGAACTACAGCAACGGTAAACGGAAATGTTGTAGGAGAAAACAATGTATACGAACAAACTAAATGTATTATAGAGAAAGCAATTAAAGTATTAGAACATTTTAATGCAAGCGTTGATGATGTAATTAGAACCAGAATTTTCTGTGCAGACATTTCGCAATGGCAAGAAATTGGCAAAGCACACAGTCTGTTCTTTAAAGACAGTAAACCAGCTACAGGCATGTACCAAATGGCAAAACTAATAGACGAAAAGTTATTAGTAGAAATTGAGTTTACAGCAATAGTGGAATAATTTTCAATTCGTCTTTGCGAGGAAGAATGACGAAGCAATCTCTTTTCACATAATTAAGCAAAGCATGAGCGAAATATCTTAATACTATGTCGAGTATTTACGCCATATCAAGTATTAACACTTAACATATAATAAAAAATAAACCATGAAAGAAACAAAAAATGCATTAGCAATTAATTCCATACTTATAGTAATATCTGTTACACTACTAGTAACTATCATTCACGAATTCGGACACTATATTGTAGCACAATACTTTGGCTTTCATCCAAGCTTACACCACAACTATGTCAATTTTAATGAAACAATTGGCACAGACACACAAAACACTATTGTAGCAGCAGCAGGACCAATCATTAGTTTAATACAAGGTATCATTGCATTGATTATTGCCATCAAAATAATAAAACCATCGCTGTTTAAACTATTTATGCAGTGGTTTGGCATGCAAGGACTATTAACATTTATGGGTTATTTTTTAATAGCACCATTTGCAACAGAAGGCGACACAGGAAAAATCTTCGCCTATTTCCACATACCAACAGTTGTAGCAATTATTATAGCAATCGTTATGTTTATTTGGATAAATATATTGTTTAGAAAATTCGCCAAACAATTTATTTACTACAAAAACGAAACCATATTCAACAAAACAACAAATGCCAAACAATTATTCTTACTACCAATATATAGTTCAATTATATTTGTTACATTATTAAATTTACCAGTAGTAACTTGGGTAAGTTTATTACCAACTATCTTTATGCCATTTACTTACTTTAGTGTCTTAGGCGGTTACAAAAAATTAAACCTCAACGAAGCACCACTCAAAATAACAAAAGTATCAATATCATTAATTATAGTATGTATACTATCTATAATTGTTTTTAGAGCTCTTGTATAGTCCAATTGCAAATACCAACAAATGACTATTGACTGATTCTTTGGCATAACCTCCATTACATTTCGGTCGGGCTATCACTACAAGTCCTCGCTCCTTTCGTCGCTGTGGGCTTTCCGTTCTATCCCTTATGCAAAAAGTCTGCTACAAAACATTGTCAAAGTTTTAAACTATAACAATGCTTGGCACCATAGCTAAATCAACATAAAGCGTCATTCCTTCGAAAGAAGGAATCTATGAACTCTTTCATTATACTTCGATGACAGTTTTTTTTATTGTGACAAATTATTAAGATTTAGCTATATTGTAATATTCATAAAATCACAGCAAAAGAACAATCATAAAAAAGCACACTACTCAATACTAGCACACACAACTATTTATATTATCAAAAAAATGCTTACTTTTATACTAATGAAAAAAGTTTTTCAATACATACTAATTTTAATTACAGTATTGCTGTTTTCTACTGCATCTACTGCTTGTAGCAAAAAAATGGGTTGTCCGCAAGACCAATACAACGACTGGAAAAAAATTCAAGAGAACAATAAAGCCATGCAAAAAAACAAGTTTAAAAAACAAAAAGGCAAAGCAAGTAACGATATGAGTTCTCAAGAATCTCAGAACAAAAAAAGTAAAAAGAAAAAATAAATTTATAGAATAACAAAATATGGATTTTAACAGCATAAAAAAACTCATTCAATTAGTAAAAGACAACGACTTAGCTTCTATCAAAATAGAAGAGAAAGATATAAAAATTGAAATCACACAAAAAGGAAGTACTACTACACCAATTTTACAAGCACCAATAGCAACTACGCCAACCAATGTCGTAGCACCAACAACACCAACAGAAAGTACTACTACAGAAAACACAGGTAATTTAACTACAATAAAAGCACCAATGGTAGGTACCTTTTATCGTTCTGCCAATCCAGAAACACCACCATTTGTAAAAGTAGGTGATATCATTAAAAAAGGAGATGTTTTGTGTATCATAGAAGCCATGAAATTGTTTAACGAAATTCAAAGCGAGGTAAGTGGCAAAGTAGTAAAAGTAATGTTAGACAATGCACAAGCTGTAGAATACGATCAAGCACTATTTTTAATTGAACCTAAATAGTTTTTTGTTTGATGAAGCTTTTCAACAAAATACTCATCGCTAATCGTGGCGAAATTGCACTACGCATTATTCGTTCTTGTAAAGAAATGAATATTGCAACAGTAGCCGTTTACTCTACAGCAGACAAAACAGCATTACATGTTCAAGAAGCAGACGAAGCTTTTTGTATTGGTCCGCCAAATTCTAAATTGTCATATCTAAATATATATAATATATTAATGGTTGCTCAAATTACTCAAGCAGATGCCATTCATCCTGGTTATGGTTTTTTAGCAGAAAATGAAAACTTTGCTAAACGATGTGCTGAAAACAACATTAAATTTATAGGACCAACACCACAACAAATTGCTTTAATGGGCGATAAAATTACAGCTAAAGATACTATGCTTAAAGCAAAAGTACCTTGTATTCCTGGTTCTAAAGATTTAATAAAAAATATTGCCGAAGGAAAAAAATTAGCACAAGAAGCAGGTTATCCAATCATTTTAAAAGCAACGGCTGGTGGTGGTGGAAAAGGTATGCGTGTAGTTTGGAATGAACAAGATTTTGAAAGCAATTTTAATATGGCAACATCTGAAGCTGGTGCAAGTTTTGGCAACAGTGGTGTTTACTTAGAAAAATTTATTGAAGAACCACGACACATTGAAGTACAAGTGGCTGGCGATCAACACGGCAATGCAGCACATTTTAGTGAAAGAGATTGCTCTATTCAAAGACGACATCAAAAATTGGTAGAAGAATCGCCTTCACCTTTTGTAGATGATAAACTAAGAAAACTTTTAGGCGATGCTGCTACAAAAGCTGTTAAAGCTATTAAATATGAAGGTGTTGGTACAGTTGAGTTTCTAGTAGACAAACACAAAAATTGCTACTTTATGGAAATGAACACCAGAATACAAGTAGAACATCCTGTAACAGAAGAAGTAGTTGGAGTTGATTTAATTCAGTTACAAATAGAATTGGCTGCTGGTGCAAAATTAGAAAAAGAAGCGTATTTGCCAACAGGTCATGCTATTGAATGTAGAATTAATGCAGAAAATCCTTTTGATGATTTTAAACCAAATGCAGGAAAAATTACCAATTATATTCCTAGTGGTGGTTTTGGTGTACGCATAGATACAGCAGTATATCCAAGCTATAGTATTCCACCTTTTTACGATTCTATGATTGCAAAACTAATTGTTAAAGCAAAAGACAGACCATCGGCGATTCAAAAAATGAAAAGAGCTTTAACTGAAATGAAAATAGAAGGCATTCAAACAACAATACCATTTCACTTACAATTAATGGACAATGCCAATTTTCAATCAGGCAATTTTACTACAAAATTTTTAGAAGATTTTGAGTTGCATGAAGAAGAGTAGCATTAAAGATGTTTTTTCAGTATAGCTTCCTTTTGTTTAGGAATTGAAGCAATTTCTGTTTCTAAATCCTTAATTTTTGCTTCTATTTTCTCAATTTTGGCAACAATTTTTTGTTGCTCGGTAATTGGTGGAAGTGGGATTTTAAAGTCTTCTAATTGTTGTTTTGTTATTGCTTCTCTTGAAGTTGCTCCGTCTCCAATTTCTAATAATTGATTTTTATAAGTTTCAGAAACCAATATTGTTTGAACATATTTTGGTAAAGCTTTTTTAGTAACTCTAATTATTGAAACATGTTGATTTACTCTTGCTGGTAAATGTATTTCAGGTACAATGCAACATCTGCAAATTGAAGCTCCAGTTATATTGAATAAAATATCATTTTTTTCAACTGTTACACCTTTTAGTTTTTCAGCTTGTTCTTCATCTATAAAAGCCAATCCTTTTTCATAAAATTCATTATCATAAACATTTTGACTGCGAATTAATGAAATACCATTTTGTTTGTATGAACCTTCTCCGCCTCTTGGAGTAGCTCCACTTCCAATTTTAGAAGTTATTTCTGATAGAGAAATTAAGTTTCCTGAAACTTTAGAAATTACATTTTTAATATTTTCTTTTTGTTCCTCAACTTTCTCTTTTGCTTCCTTTTCTTTGGTTTCTAAAACTTCAATTTCTGCAACTATTTTTTGTTGAATGTTGAGAGGTGGAAGTGGAATTTTAAAGTCATTAAGCATTTGAAGATTAACATGTTTCACGCCAGAATTTGATGTTAATTCTTCTAATAATTTTCCGTGTACTTTTAAAATATTTCCTAAATAGTAAGGCAAAATATTTTGATTACAAATAATTGAATTAATTTGTTGATTTGTGGTTAGTTCTATTGAATTAATTCCAACTTTTCCAATGGTTGCGGTACAACTAACCAATACACTGTTTTTTGGAACAAGTCTAACTTTGTTATTTTCTAAAGCAAAACGAGAAACAAAATTTTCAGTATTATCGACCTCTAATTTATCTGAATTAAAATCAGCAACAGTTAACCAATTTAGTTCTTTTTTGTCCCAAAATTTAAATTCGTTTTTTGAGGGTGTACTTCCATTAATTATTTCTTTCGATAAATCTCCAATTCTAACTAATTCCCACTTACTCTCAATCTTTACTTTTTTTTTAACCGAAAGTGAAATGTTTTTTTCAAAATCAACTCGGTCAAAAGTGAGCATATCTACCAAATCATGGCGAGAAATATTTTTTTGCATCGTTTTATCAATTGCAAAATCATAATCACCTGTAAATGCTTTGTAAATATAGGTGCTTGCTTTGCTCGGGTTTTCAAAAGTATCTTCATCAAACAATTGCGTGCAATCACTTATATTTTTTCCTCGTTGTATTGGGTGTATACCTTCACTTCCTCTTCTGTTGGAGAATTCGTATCCCAAAAATCGTTTTTCTGCATTTTTCTCACCACTTTTTACCAATACTACTTTTTGCGGATATGCCATTATAAAATAGTACAATTTTTCTGTTTCTATTTCTATTAGTGTTTGCCAAAATGCTTTTTCGTCTTTTGCCTTTATCTTTTTTCTATATTCTTTATATATTTCGTGTGTTTCAATTGCTTTTGTTGGTTTTTGTTTTAATAGTGTTACATAATCATCAAACGAAATATCTTGCCAAACATGGTTTATGTATTTAGCAATTGGCTTTTCTATGGCTTGGGTATTATCGTTTATTTGTATAGTATTGTCTAAAAAATTGTCTAAAAACCTATTTACAAACGATTTTATTTTTTCGCAATCATAATTGTTTCTTCGTCTTAAAAATAAAGTAACAGTATTTGTACCTGTTGCCATAAAGGTATTAGAACCTAACTCTGTTATAGCTACAATATCAAAATATTGCAAAATAACTTCTCTAGCTTTAGCATATATACCAGAATTGCTTAAAATAGAACTTGGTAATATAATACCTGCCACGCCACCATCTTTAAGCAATTGCTTAGTGCGTTCTATAAACAAACATTCTATTTCGGAACTAACATCTGTGAGTTTATTATATAAATCAAATTCTTCCTGATTGTAATATTTAGAAGCATTGTTTCTGAATGCTGAAACTGAATAAGGTGGATTTGAGATAACAATATCAAACTGTTTGTTTTCTTTAGGAAAATCTTTGTCTTGATGTTTTAAAATTCCTTTATAATCTGAATGACTAAAACGAGCCAATCCATCAGAATGAATAACATTCGCTAATCCATCGCCGTGTAAATAACAACCGACTTTGCCGACTTTTACTAAGCGATAATCTTTTTCTATACCATATACATAATCAAAAGCCCAGTCAAAATGATAGGTTTTAGCTTTATCTATAAACTTTTTTACATCTTTTTTTAACCCTAAAAACTCATTACTATCAATAATCCGTTGGATTTCGTGCATACTTTCTGTAAGAAAATGTCCACTTCCTGCTGCATAATCTATTACATGAGGCAAGTATTCATTGCTTACTCCTTTCTGCAATTTATCTTCAATGATTTTATCGATAGGTAAACTTTTAATTATAAACTGAGAAACTGGCACTGGTGTAAAAAATTGTCCAGACTCTTGTTTTAAACCTGTAGTTAGCAGTAATTCAAAAAAATCAGAAAGGTATTGTTGTTTTTTTGTATAGCGTATTTTATATTTTTGAAGCAATTCTACAATTTCTTTAACCACTACGGCATTATCATAAAAAGATTGCTCATCATACACATCTTTTATAGCAAACTCGTTATTTTTTTCTAATCTAATCTTTTTAAACTCAACAAGAATTGGTGCTCTTTGCTCTTCGGTTAAATAATAAAATTTATCATTAAATTCTTGGTCGGATAAATCAGTTACATTTTTTTCTAAAAATGCTTTCATACCATTTTTATACAAATCGGTCAATCTAATTTGAAAAATTTTATGGTCGTCTTTTTCATAATAAACGCCATCATAAGTAAATGGAGATTCAAACCACTGAAATTCTAATTCTTTATCGGTATCTTCTTTATCTTTTTCATCATAAATTTTACAAAGGAATAAGGTGAAGATTCTATTAAAAGCATTTCCTTTATCTGAAACTACATTATGTCGAAGAATTTCTAAAAAACGATTGAATATAAAGCTACTATCTTCTTGTCTTATTTCTTCTAAGTCATTTATTGTTAATGCTTTACTTTCAAAGTTGTAAGGTTTTACCCAAGTGTCAAAAATACCATTGTCTTTGGTTAATTTATTCCATTTTTCGTAAAAATCTTTTACATCACCAGTTCTATAATCGGCTTCAATTTTTATAATTTCGTTTTGATAAACAATTTCTTTTCCTTTCAATTCAGAAGTATAAAGCATAATAACATCTGCCTTATTACTAAACTTAAAATAGGTAAAAAGCTGTCCGCCATCTTTATTTAAGCGATTTAAAGCTTTATCAAATTCTTTACCGTAGGTTTTACATTCAATTAATAAATACTCAGAACCATCATCATGTGTAACACAAATATCTAATCTTCCAGAAAATCCATGTCCTGCTGGATAAACTTTTTCTAATGAGATGTTTTTTGGTTTATATCCTTTTTCGAGTAACCTATCCACACATTCAAATACTACCCAATCTTCTGGTTTTGTGATATTTTGAATTGCTTTATCTCCAACTTTAACTTTTCCACCAAAATTAAAGATTGAATTCTTTACATCAACCTCAATAGCATAGTTATCTGCATATTTTTTAATAAAAATATCAGAAGCGTTCTCTTTTGGAAGAAAATTTAGTGCTTTAACAAAGTTGTGTACATTCATAAGAATATATCAAAATTATAAAAATTTATTGTAATAATTTACTAAAGAAATTAAATTATATATTATTTACAACTTTTCTTGCTTTAGGTGTATGGTTTTTCCGTAAAAGAGCTGAGTGGTTTTTTCAAAGCTTTGTGTATAGTCTGATACAAAAAACTTTCGTTCAAACTCATTATTGTAATTGACTAGTCCGTTTTCTATAGCAAACTGTTTTACATATTGTGCTACAATTTCGTTGGTCGCCAATACTTCTACTTGTAAGTTTTTGCTTTTATAGTATGCTTCTATTTCTTTCTTTATTAGTGGATAATGTGTACAAGCTAATATCAAGCTATCTATATTTTGTAAGGAAGCATCGCTTAAATATTCTTCTATTACTAAATGAGAAATCTCGCCATTTACAAATCCAGATTCTATCATTGGTGCTAGTAAAGGTGTAGCTAATTGTACTGCATTTATAGTGTTTGATTTTTCTTGAATTTGATTTAAGTACACTTTTGAGTTGACAGTACCTTGTGTTCCAATAATGCCTACTTTTTTGTATTGCTTATCTAAAATGTAATTGACTACTGGTTCTATTACATTGATAACAGGAATATCTTTTGCGATATTTTGTACCAAATGATAAGCATGTGCCGATGCTGTATTACATGCAATAACTATCATTTTTACTTTGTGCTTAAGTAAAAACTCAGTAATGTTTTTAGCATAGCTTTTAATCGCATCAGCAGATTTATCACCGTACGGCAAATGAGCAGTATCGCCAAAATAGATTAAAGACTCTTTTGGTAATAGTGCTAAAATAGCATTGGCGACCGTTAAGCCGCCAATACCAGAATCAAATATACCTATTGGATTTTGTGCATCCATTTACTATTGATTAATTTTTATTGAGGTGTTTTGCCATAATCTGCTGGAAGTTTTAAACCTAATTCTTTAGCGATTAAAGGCAAAACATCGTCGCTTTGATTAGCATATACTAAAGCACCACTACTTACATCAAAAATATAAGTATATGCATTTGCTTTAGCTACTTTTTGTACAGCATTGTATACTTTTTCGTTAATTGGTGCTAATAATTTTGACTGCTTGTCTTGAATTTTAGCATCAGCAGAATTTTGAAAATCGGTAATTCTTTTTTCTAAATCTGCTAACTCTTTTAATACTAGTTCTTCAGAAGCTGGTGTTAAAAGTCCTTTTTGTTTCTTCTCAGAAGCTCCTTTCGCTTTAGTATCGTACTCTGTGTACATATCGTTTAATAGTCCATCTAACTCTTGAGCATAAACTTGCACCATTGAGTCAGCTGCGATTACTTCTGGCATTAAACTATATAAATCTAGAGAGTTTAAGTGACCAAATTTTTGTGCATTAGCAGAAAATGCTAATCCAATAAATAGTGTTGCAATTGTTAAAAATTTCTTCATGTTATTTAAAATTATAATTGGTTTACAAATAAGTTTTTATAGTCCTAGTTTTTTAATGACTTCTTCGCTAATATCGTATTTGGGATTGGTGTACAACATGGTAGCACCACCAGACGCTTTATCGAAAATAAAATCGTACGCTCTTTGTTCTGATATTTTTTGCACTGCATCAAAAACTTTGTCTTGTACTGGCTGAATCAGTTCTTGTCTTTTAGTGAATAAATCGCCATTAAAGCCAAATCTTTGTTTTTGAAGTTCTTTTACTTCTTCTTCTGCCTGCATAATTTCATTTTCTCTTTCTTTTTTCAAATCATCAGACAATAAAAATTCTTCTGCCTGATATTTGTTATACATTTTTTTAAGTGCTTCATTTTTGTTGTCGATTTCTTGTTGCCAAAGTGCTGCTTGTTTGTCTAATGCAGCTTGTGCTTGTGTATATTCTGGCATTTTTTCTAAAATATACTTCGTGTCTACATAAGCAAATCGTTGAGCAAAACTTCCTGCTACAACTAAAAATAATAAGCTAAATAATACAGTTGCTTTTTTCATAATAATATTTTTTTATTCAGGTTCGAATCCTAAAATGAATGATATGTTTCCGTTTTTACCGATGTAATCGAAGAAACCATTAGCATTTTGGATACTACTACCATTAGCATTATCAAATCGTATGCCATAATCAATTCCAATCAATCCAAACATTGGTAAAATGGCTCTAATACCGAAGCCCACACTCTTTTTTAATTGGAATGGATTATAGTTTTTAATATCTTTATAAGTGTTGGCTCCTTCTGCAAATAGAATACCGTAAACCGTTGCAGATGGATTTAATGAGAATGGATAGCGTAATTCCATTACAAATTTGTTATAGATTGGATCGCCACCATTTGAAGAGTATGGTCCTTCGTAACCTCTTTGTGCTATAATGTCTGTACCAAATAAAGTTACAGAAGAAGGAATACCATTTCCACCAACTTCAAATCTTTCGAAAGGTGTTGTACCTAAGTTTTTATTATAATTTCCTAAGAAACCAAATTTAGCTGCTGTTCGTAGTACAAACTTAGATTTTCCTAGAGAAGTATACCAATCTACATTAAATTTCCACTTATGATATTCTACAAATTTATATCGTTCTGCATCGCTTAATGCATCGTAGTTATAATCTTTTCCTTTAAATAAAGAATATGGTGGTGTAAATTCTAAAGATAAAGACACACTAGAACCACTTGTAGGAAACACTGGTTGGTCGATACTGTTTCTTTGTAGGTTTAAGGTAAAGTTTAAGTTGTTGAATTTACCATCTGTTAATGGTTGATTGTTTACATAATATCTTCCGCCAAAATTATTTAGCTGATAGCCATAATAGTCTGCAGAAGCACGCATAATGAAATAGTCATCTGGTTTTTTAAGTCTTGTTCCTAAACCTACCGACAAACCATTGGTAATTTGACGACCTCTTACTTCTTTATTCAATACATCTTGTAAACGAGAACGGAACACTGCTACAGAAAATGCATTTGGTTTTTTACCACCTAACCATGGCTCTGTAAATGAGAAGTTATAGTTTTGGTATTGTTTACCATTGGTTTCAACTCTTACGCTAAATTGTTGACCATCTCCTGTTGGTAATGGCGACCATGTTCCTTTTTTGAACATATTTTTAACTGAAAAGTTGTTAAATTTTAAACCAAGCGTACCAATTAAACCACCATTTTGTCCGCCCCAACCTGCAGATAATTCTATTTGGTCGGCAGATTTTTCTACTACAGAATATTTAATATCTACAGTTCCGTCTTGTGGATTTGGAATAGGTACAATTTGTGTTTCATTTGGATCGATAAATCCTAGATTGGCTAACTCTCTTTGAGAACGAATTAAGTTAGTACGAGAAAATTTATCGCCTGGTAATGTTCTTAATTCTCTACGAATTACATGTTCGTTGGTTTTATCGTTGCCTTCTATTATGATATTTTTTATCGTTGCTTGTGGTCCTTCGTTAATTCTAATTTCAAGATCAATAGAATCGTTTTCTACTGCAACTTCTACTGGATTTGCACTAAAGAACAAATAACCATCATCGTAGTAAAGTGAACTGATATCGCCATAATTTGGATCGGAAAATAAGCGTTGTTGTAATAACTCTGTATTGTAAACATCGCCTTTTTCTATATTTAATACTTTGGCTAATTGTTCTTCGCTGTATTTAGAATTACCTTTAAATTTAATGTCTCTAAAGTAATATTTATTACCTTCTTCTAGCTTAATAATAATATTTACATTGCCTGTATTTGGATTAGTAATTACTGTGTCTTCTAGAATTTTAGCATCTCTATATCCTATTTTATTATAATAAGCCAACAAGTTGTTTTTGTCTTCTTTGTATAAGTCTTCGTTGAACTTAGTGCCTTTAAATGCAATTTTAAATCTGCTTCCTAAGAAATCCATTAAAGAAATGTGATTTAAATTGGCTAGTGTATATAGTGTGTTTTTAATTTTTTGCTTAGTAGAATAGTCTGGTACATCTTCATCAATTAATGAGATTTTAGACATTGGTTTTGTTTTAGACATTGCTTTACGCATTTTAGCCAATTCGCCATTTTCTCTGCCTAAATAAGTAACCGATTCTATTTTTACTTTGTTGCCTTTGTCTATATTAATATTGATTGATGCACTGTTCTTTAAACCAACATCTTCAGTTTCTTCTATATCTACCGTAGTATTTAAATATGATTTTTCTATGTAAAAGTCTTTAACAATATTAGCAATGTTGTTTTTAAGTGCTGGTGTAAGTGGTCGTGCTTTAAAACTTTCTATGCTTTCCATAAGTGTTTGAGCATCGCCTTTTTTAATGCCTACGAAATTGATGTTGTTTAGTCTTGGTTTTTCTTCAACTTTAATGACTATTGATATTTCGTTGCCTTCAATTTTTGATGCGTATACACTCACATCGCCAAAAAGTCCTTGATTCCATAAATTTTTGATGCATTTTGTAACATCATCGCCTGGAATGGTAATGGTTTGACCTACTTTTAAACTAGTTAATGAAGTGACTACTGTTTTGTCGAGATAGTTTAATCCATCAAAATCTATAGCTACTATTTTGTATGATTTTGGTTCTTTGTAGGAAAATAGTGCATTGCTTTCATCTGTTTCGATAGTATTGATGCTAACAGAATCTTGTGCTTTACTAAGTTGTTGAGTTGTTATAAAACAAAGAAAAAAGAGTATGTATAAGTTAGTAATTTTAATATTCATAATTTAATTTCGTTAAGCATTTTCTTCAATTTGTTTACTTGTTTTTCCAAACCTTCTTTCTCTATTTTGATAGTCATAAATAGCTTGATAGATATCTTCTTTATTAAAATCTGGCCAAAATTTATCGGTAAAGTAAAGTTCTGCATAAGCAATTTGCCATAAAAGGAAATTGCTAATTCTTTGTTCTCCACTTGTTCTTATCAATAATTCTGGATCAGGTATATTTTTGGTGTAAAGGTATTGATCAAAATCGGTTTCATTGATTTGATTAATATTAATTTTTCCTAATTTATATGCTTCTGCAATTTTTTTTGTTGCTTGTAGTATTTCTTCTCTAGAACCGTAACTTAAAGCCAAGTGTAATGTCATTCTAGTATTGTATTTGGTTTCGTCTATAGCTTTTAGTAGTGCTTTTTGACTTTTTTCTGGTAGTGTGTCAATATTTCCAATTGCACTAAGCTTGATGTTGTTTTTTTGTAGTGTTTTTATTTCTTTTCCGATGGTTAAGAATAATAGTTCCATTAATGCACTTACTTCGGTTTGTGGTCTGTTCCAATTTTCAGTAGAGAATGCATATAGTGTAAGATGTTGTACGCCTAGTTCTGCACAAGCTTCGGTAGTTGCTCTCACTGCACTTACACCATTTTTATGTCCAAAGATTCTGTGTTTTCCTTTTTCTTGAGCCCATCTTCCGTTGCCATCCATTATAATAGCAATGTGTTTAGGCAACTTATTTAAGTTGATAAGCGATTTATAGTCGATATGTTGTGGTTGGTTTTCCAAGTTAGAATACTTTTGGACATTTTAGATCGTGAATAGTATATGTAAGTGTAACACCTAAGAACATAAATCGGTCTTTGTCTTTGCTCGTTCCTCTTTGTTTGCCTTCGTAGCCAATTTTTGGTCCTACTTCGGTAGATCTATCAGATAGTAACTCTGCAATATTTACATCGCCATATAAGTAATATAATTCATCTGCTGCTGGATATTTTCCGCTTACATCATCGATAAAATCGGTAAAAGTTGCTCTGCTACTAACTTCTACATTGATTGCCCAATTTTGGTTTAAGGCATATTTAATTCCTCCACCATAAGCAATTGCAAAACTATAACTTTGGTATCCTCTTTCTTTTTTAATGACATTTGGATCTTTTTGTCCTTCGGTTCCAATGGCTTCTAGTTTAAAGTTAGTACCATCGTATCTTACACTTGGACTGTAGTAAAATAAAGAAGCTCCGCCAAATACATAAGGCGTCCAGTTTCTTTCTTTGCTATTAGGTACATTAGAATATGGAAAGAAGTTAATTTCGTAAGCTAGCATCCCTTCAAATAATTGGCTTTTAAAGCTTAAGTTTCTGTGTTGTAAGTATGGATAACGAACAGCATTGGCATCTTTAGCTTGTAGAAACCCATAGTTGATACCTGCTCTTAGTGCCATTCGATTATTTAAGTTGTATCGGAAAAATGTACCAAAAGCTTGTCTTGCATTTTTGAAAGAGACATTAGGATTTAAATCGCCTAGATAAACTACTGTACCTGCCCAAACGCCGAATTCTTTTTCTTGAGCATAAGAATGGCTTGTATTTGCTAGGCAAAAAAGTAGTACAACAAATATTTTAGCTATTTTGTTCAAAAAATGAGCAATAAAAAGTTTCCAAAGATACTATAATAACGCTTATTAAACTAATTAAGTGTGTTTAAAAGTAATGTTTCTATTGGTTGATTTATAATAATTTAACTTAAAAATAGGTTTTAACCCAAATTAGGCATTAGTGAAAATAGGTTTTCATTTTGTTTGTTTTTAAGGTTGCGTAGCTACGCCACGCATTACTAACCTGAGTTCGGTTTAAAAGTTATTGTAAAATACTGTTTATCAACAATTTAGATTTAAGCAGATTTTAAAGGTAATACAGCTACGCTGTATTTTATAAATTTTCAATCATTTCTAATAAAGTTGAAGTGCTACGCACTTATTAAGTTACTAAAACATACAACTAGTACAATATAAATTAAGCACTTATAAAATTTTTAGATATTTTTAAAACCGAACTCAGGTTATTTATTATAAACAAATAACCATTCAGCAATGGCGTATCATTCCAGAAAATTTCGTAGTATAACGAAGAAATTTATCTGGTCTACCGCAGGCAGGTTGAGAATGACGGGTATTTTACTTTGCTAGCTCTTTTGCGGCGTCTTCTAGTGTTACTTTTGGCTCGTAACCAAAGTCTGATTTGGCTTTGTCTATAGTGCCAGCTATGTCGTAGTCAAATTTACCTGCTGCGTGTATAGTTGGTTGTAAGTAGTTGAACTTACCTAAAACGCTATCGAATAGTTCTAGTAATCTACATACAAATTTAGGTACATACAATGGTTTGTATTTTACACCTAATGCGTTTGCTATAGCTTGATAAATATTATCTACAGTTAAAAATGGTTGGTCGTTGCCTATCCAATACCAATTGCCTACAGATTTTTCATTGTTCTCTGCTTCAAAAAATGCGCTAATAATATTATCTACATGAGAAATGCTTCTTAAGTTTTTGCCATTGCCAAATACAATTTGTCGTGGCCAATAAAACATATTGACAAAGTTTAATTGTCGGTCTGGTGCAAATGGACCAAAAAACCAAAAACCTCTTAAACTTGTTCCTTTTATTTTTCCTTCAGCAGTTTTATCTAATACATATTTTTCGCCAGCATATTTACTTTTACCATAATTCTTATAAGGTGTCGCTTTGGTATTTTCATCAAAAATAGGTTGTGCTTTGGTACCATGACCACAAGTAGAATCGGTACTCATATATATAAATCTATCTACGCTGTTGGCAATACAAGCATCGACTAAATTTTTAGTGCCTTGTTCGTTTACTTTGTATAATACATCAATATTTTTAGGATAAATAGCTCCTGCTAAATGAAAAACTGTTTTTACTCCTTTTGTAATTTGTAGCATATCATCAGCATTGGTAATATCTCCATATACAATTTCGTAATTGCTTGGTAAGTTGATATAAGCTTTAAATCTTGGTTCAATTAAAACTCTAACTTTTCTATTAGAACGATAATTGCCAAATCTGTCGCCATTAATTAAAATGTCTATCATTCTATTGCCTAACCAACCAGGAACTCCTGTAATCAACAAAATATCTTCGCTAGTATTTGGAGCTAAAGTGGGTAGTGTTTTGGTTTGTTTTCCTAGTAATAAAGTACCTGCCATTCTTTTATACGAATCTTGAACAACTGGTTTTAAACTGTTGTTGGCTTTAGTGATTTTAAAACCAAGCTCTTTTTGTGCTTTAGTACTATCATACCAAGAATAATTGCCTACCACTGTTTGTACATATTCTGGACTAATAGGTGATTCTTTGCCTATTAGTTTTAATGCTTTTTGTAAAATCCATGCTGCTATATAAATAAACCACTTAGGTAGTTTTATTTTTGGCATTTTTTGATGCGAATACGATGATAAAATTTGATATAATTCTTTGAATGTAATATTATCACCAGAAAGAATATACGAACCGTTTTTCTCGCCTCTTTCGTAAGCAGCAATATGTCCGTAGGCAACATCTTTTACATCTGCAATAGATACACCACCATCAAAATAGAATGGTTGGCTTTTTGTTATAAAATCTTTGACAACTTTATGTGGAGGTGTTAGTTTTGCATCGCCACTACCAACAACCCAACTTGGATAAACTCTACGAACATCAATATTGTTTTCTTGGATGAATTGTGTAACAAACTGTTCTGCTTGTAGTTTTCCTTCTACATAAGGACTTTCTGCTGTTGTAGTAAGATTGGTTTCGTTTAGCAGAATATTTTTGTCAGTACTTCTGCCAATGACTACAACAGAACTTGTATAAACAACTGTAGGAACACTTTGTTTTAAACAAGTTTGTAGTACTGTTTTCGTTAAATCGATGCTGTTGCTTAATACACTAGCAGCATTTGCCATAGCTGTAGTATTTTCTGCAGCTAAATGAAATAAAACATCAATATTGTTTAAATATTGTTCGTACGATTCTGGTTGAAATAAATTGCATGGTACAACAGTTGCTCCTTGGTTTTGTAATTCAATAACATTAGTATTAATACTACGAACCAATAAAGTAAGTTCATATTTTTTTTCTAATAACTGTTGAGCAACATTAAAACCAATATGACCAGCAGCTCCTGTAAGTACAGCTTTTTTCATAGCAACTTAAACATCAATTTTAGCATAAGTAGCATGTGTTTCTATAAATTCTCTTCTTGGTGGAACTTCATCGCCCATTAACATAGAGAAAATTCTATCAGCTTCAGCTGCATTGTCTATGGTAACTTGCATTAGCGTTCTGGTTTCTGGATTCATGGTAGTTGACCATAATTGTTCAGCATTCATCTCACCTAAACCTTTATATCGTTGTACATGTACACTATCTTCTTTGGCATCACCAGCAATTTCTTTAATAGCTGTTAAGCGTTGTTTTTCTGTCCAAGCATATTGTTGTTTATTGCCTTTTTTAACTAAGTATAATGGTGGATTGGCAATATATACATATCCTTTTTCTACCAATTCTCGCATATATCTAAAAAAGAAAGTTAGGATAAGTGTAGTAATATGCGAACCATCGACATCGGCATCACACATGATAATAATTTTGTGATACCTAAGTTTTACAGTATTGAGTGCTTTATCGTCGTCTTCTGTTCCTCTAGTAACACCTAATGCTGTAAAAATGTTTTTGATTTCTTCGTTGTCGTAGATTTTGTGTTCGAGTGCTTTTTCTACATTTAGAATTTTACCACGCAAAGGCATAATGGCTTGATAATTTCTATTACGACCTTGTTTTGCAGTACCACCAGCAGAGTCACCCTCTACTAAGTAAATTTCGCAAAGCGATGGATCTTTTTCAGAGCAATCGGCAAGTTTTCCAGGCAAACCACTTCCAGACAAAACACTTTTTCGTTGAACTAATTCTCTAGCTTTTCTAGCAGCATGTCTAGCTGTAGCAGCAATAATTACCTTATCAATTATAGTTCTTGCTTGTTTTGGATTTTCTTCTAAGTAGATTTCTAAGGCATTACCTACACAAGCAGAAACAATACCTGACAATTCTGAATTGGTAACTTCGTCTTTAGTTTGACTTTTAAACTGTGGATTTGGAATTTTTATAGAAATAACAGCAGATAATCCTTCTCTAAAATCTTCGCCAGAAACAGCAAATTTTAACTTGCTAAAGAATCCGTTGGCATCTGCATATTTTTTGAAATAATGTGTAATGGCTCTTTTAAAACCAGACACATGTGTTCCGCCATTATAAGTATTGATATTGTTAGCGTAAGATTGTATCACTTCGGAATATCCTGTATTGTATTGCATAGCTACTTCTACATGAACATCATCTTGCGAAGCTGTTACATAAATTGGTTCATTAATGATTGGTGTTTTACTAGCATCAATGTATTGAACAAATTCTACCAATCCGTTTTCAGAATAAAAGGTATTACTTTTTGGATTGCCATTATCATCAACTTCTCTTTCATCAGTAAGCGTAATACGCACATTCTTGTTTAAGAAAGACATTTCTCTTAAACGATTAGCTAAAGTTTCGTACTTGTAGTTTACTTCATCAAAAATGGTATCATCTGCTAAAAAAGTAACCATAGTACCTGTATCGTTTGCTGTACCAATTTCTTTAGTTGGATATAATGGCTCTCCTTTTGAATATTCTTGTATGTACTCTTTTCCGTTTCTGTGTACTGTTGCTGTTAAATGTGATGACAAAGCATTAACGCAAGAAACACCCACACCATTTAAACCACCAGAAACTTTATAGTTGTTTTTGTCGAATTTACCACCTGCGTGTAGATTGGTCATTACTACTTCTAAAGCAGAAACACCTTTTTCTTTATGAATATCTACAGGAATACCTCTACCATTGTCTTTTACAGTAATACTGTTGTTGCTGTGAATGGTAATTTCAATTTTATCGCAATAGCCAGCTAAAGCTTCATCGATAGAGTTATCTAATACTTCGTTAACTAAGTGATGTAAAGCTCTTAAGTCGGTACCACCAACATACATACCAGGACGCATTCTTACTGCTTCCAAACCTTCTAAGGCACGAATATTATCGGCACTATATCCTTTATTTTCTATATCTTTATTGTCTTCGCTCATTCAAAATTATTAAGTAACAAAGATACGAAAAAATGCTGGTAAAGCATTGGTTTTACTATGGCTTTTATCCACAAAAAAAGGTTAAAAATAAAATTATTTAGTATACTTGTTTTGAGTATTTTGAATATTTAAAAATAAAGAATGTTATATTGCTTTGAATAGTGTTTTATTGTGCTAGCTAGTTCTTCTTGTTTGCTTTCTATATTTTTAGTTAAAATACATTGCTACTTATTTATAATTGAAATAAATTTATAAATTAGCCAATAAGATTAACCTTGAGAAAACGCGTAAAAATAAAATCAACTAAAGATAGTTTGTCTTTCATTTTACCTTTGAGAAAGAGCAAATATCGATTGCTTATTATGATTGCTGCTAGTATTTTGTGGTGCTTTGGTTTATTTTATTTAATTCGTTATAGTATTAGTGGACATGGTTATTGGACTAAAGTTTTATTGCTCCTTATTATTGCATCGTGGTCGTTTATAGGCACTATTGGTGTTTCTATTTTTATTTGGATGTTTTTTGGTAGAGAACGAGTAATCATTACCAACGAGTATTTAATTACAGACAAACCACTTATTTTTTTTTATAGAAGAAATTTTTATCCAATACAAGAAATTAGCAACTTAAGAATTGATAAAGAAATTTACAAAGTAAAAAGAAACCAAAGCTGGATAGAACGAAATAGAACTGTATTAAAATTTAATACACCTAATAAAGAAGTTGTTTTTGCAAGAGGTATTGAACAACAAGATGCTGAACTTGTACTATTGGAATTAGCACAACATAATTTCTTTAGCAACGAACAGTTGGCTGTAATTCATCATATATAACACTAGAAATGATTAATCCCGTCGAAAGACGGGATTAACCACAAAAACCATAAAACTATGAAAAACCAATTGTTTAGCATTGCACTAAACAATTTATTGTAAAGATACTATTTTGTTTGCAATTCTACATTAAAATTAATGTCATCTTTTATTGCTTTATCTCCAAGAGCATCAAAGAACTTAGATGAACCATATTGAATATTCCATAAAGTTCTATCTATTGTAATGTTTGCTGTTGCTTTGTAAGTATTGCCAGTTTTTGTCAATTTCGCAGGAAATACAATTGACTTTGTAATTCCTTTAATCGTTAAATCTGCTGTCAATTCATACTTTCCAGCTTCGCTTTTATATCGCTTAATTTTTTTCAATACTAAAGACGCAGTTGGATACTTTTCGGTTGCAAAGAAGTCATCATTTTTTAAATGACCCACTAATTTTTTGTTATACTCTTCATTCTCAATATCAGCACATGTTATTGAATTCATATCTATAACAAAATTTCCACCTGCAATATTGTTATTCTTAATAACTAAAGTACCACTCTTAATATCTACATTGCCATTGTGTTTGCCTGTAATCTTTTTACCTTCCCATGCTAATGTACTTTTCTTGGTATCTATAGCAAAGTTTGTTTGACCAGTTGCACTTACAGTCAACACTGCACACAATAAAACCAATCCTATTTTACTTAAATTTTTTATCATCTTTTAATTTTAATTTCCTCGTTAGTAAAGGTTCTATGTTTAAGAACACAAAGTTGAAGTATTTTGTTTTAATTGTATGTTAAAAATTGTAAATAAATACACAATTAAAATTTACTAAACAAAAGATAAAAATCAATGTGGTTTTAAACAACTTTAAAAATTCATTTGTAGATTTAGCTTATCTAAAACATAAAAATGAAATCATTTAAAAACAAAATAGCTGTAATTACTGGAGCTGGTTCTGGAATGGGACGAGAAATGGCATATCAATTATCTGATGCTGGTGCATTAGTTATTATTTCTGATAAGAACAAAGATACTATAGCAGAAACAGCTACGAATATTGTAAACAAAGGGAATCAATGCGAGTATTTTGTAGTAGATGTTAGTGATGAAAGTGCTATTAATAATTTTGTGGCGACAGTATTAGACAAACATCGATATATAGATGTTTTAATTAATAATGCTGGATATGCTTTAGGCACTATAGATTTCAATGATCTTAAAGTAGAAGATTTTAGAAATATTGTTGATGTAAATTTATGGGGCGTTGTACTACACACCAAAGGTTTTATTGATAGTATGTTAAACAGACCGGAAGCAAGCATTGTAAATATTTCTAGTTTATTTGGATTGCTAGGAGTTAAACAACAAGTGGCTTACTGTACTACAAAATTTGCAGTAAGAGGTTTTACTGAAGCTCTTAGAATGGAACTAGAAGGCACAAATATTACTACAACTTGTGTTCATCCTGGTGGTATTGATACTAATATTGTACGAAATGGTGTTCATTACGACAACAAAGAAACGGTTGATGAATTAGTAGAAAAGTTTAGAAAAAATGCTGGCAGAACTTCTGCAAAAGCTGCTGCAAAACAAATTATTAAAGCCATAAAAAATAAAGACGAAAGATTGTTAATTGGTATTGAAACTTATCTTGCCGACAGCATGCAAAGAACAATGCCAGTAGGATACACACCAATCATTAAAAGAATTTTTCAAGATGCTTTTTAATAAAATTGCCTGTTTTTTTTGACAATGCTAGTTTTTTGTAATCTAAAAAAAACGCTAATTTTTTGAAGATTAATAGTTTTTTATAGTAAATACTGAGTAAAAATAAAATTAACCCAATAAGGCATTGTAAATAAATTTAATATAAATAGTTTTTTATTCCTTTTAAAATTTGACAAATACATTTATTTGTATAAAAAATTATTTAATTCATAATATACCTTTATCTCATATACCTTACCTATGAGATGCTCTTTATTCCTAATTATGCTTTATTATTTAGTTGGGTTAAGTCAAAATCCTATTCAACCATTAAACAGGAGTACTCCAGATTCAACACTCTTTCCTTTTTACCATGGTGTTGCATCTGGAGACCCAACTTTTAATAGTGTTATTATTTGGACAAGAGTAAGTAGCAACAATAGTTATGAAGAAGTACATTGGAGAGTTGCCAAAGATACTAGCTTTAATGAAATAATACAAGCAGGTACTACTACTACTGATGCTACTAAAGATTACACTGTAAAAGTAGATGTACAAAATTTAATGTCCAATACTTATTATTATTACGAATTTAATGTAGGTAAAAATTACTCTCAAAGAGGTAGAACGCATACTTTGCCTAGTGAAAGTGATTCTATTAAAAACTTAAAAATAGCATTTTTTAGTTGTACCAATTATGCAGGAGCTTATTATAATGCTTACGATATAGTCAACAATTTAAATAATGTAGATTTAGTAATACACTTAGGCGACTATATTTATGAAGATGGTTTTAATCCAAATACATTTGACACTTTAAATAGATATAATTTTCCTAGACAAGCAGTTTATACTTTAGATGGATACAGAGCAAGATATGGACATTATAGATTAGACGAATCGCTTAGAGATTTACACCGACAATATCCTTTTATGACGATTTGGGACGACCATGAATTTGCTAATGATGCCAATGCAGATACTGCTGCCAAACATTTTCCATATCAAGGCGATTACTTAGTAAGAAAACAAGCAGCGATACAAGCATATATGGAGTGGATGCCTTTGAGAGATGATGCCAATAGGTCGAACTATATTAATACCAATAAAGCTTTTGGTAATTTGGCAGAGTTTTATTTTATAGACAATAGAACGGATAGAAGCAGACAAGATATACGCTTTTTGCTTCGTCCATTTAATACTACAGCTTTAGGCACTGCCGACATTGAAAACATAGATGATTCTGATAGAACAATGCTTGGTAAAACACAACTCAATTGGCTTTGCGATGGACTCAAAAATAGCAATGCAAAATGGAAAATTTTGTCCAATCAAGTTGTTTTTTCTCCTTTTTTTATAGGACAATTGCTCTTTCCGCTTTCAAAAATTAGACATCCAGAAAGTTGGGATGGCTATCCATTAGAAAGAAGACAATTATTAGATACTATTAAATCAAACAATATAGAAAATTTTGTAGTTGTATCTGGAGATATTCACAACTTCATGGCATATAATATTGAAATGGATAGAACTACTCCATATATGAATAACAATAAAACACTTGGTGTAGAATTTGTAGTTGATGGTTTAGGCGATGGTGATGTTTTTTCAGTTGATCCTAATTGGTATTATCCAAACAATCCACATTGTAAGTTTATTGGTCAAAACAATAAAGGATATTGTATTTTAGAAATTAATAATGACTCTGTTTGCTGTAATTATTGGAATGTAGATAGTTCTTATAATATAAATAATTATCCACCAAGATTTTTATATAGATTGTGTACTAAAGACAAGCAAAGTAACTTATATCCAACACAACAAGTTGTAGATACAGTTCAACTAAAATCACCTTTAGCCCCTTATTATAAAAGAACCAATGTTCCTACAAAAATAACTACCAATAAAAATGAATTTTCTATTTATTATACCAATGGATATTTATTTATGAATATAAACCAAACAAATTTAATGCCAATAGATGCAGTACTCTCTATATCAGATTTAAGTGGAAAGATATACTACCAAAATCATGTAAGTAGTGCAAACAATAAAATTTCATTATCTACACTTCCAAAAGGCGTTTATATAGGTTCACTAATAACAAAAGATAAAATTGCGTCTGAAAAGTTTTTAATTAAATAGCACAACTCTTTTATCTTAATAAGAAGTTTTAAATAGATAACATTACTAGCAATTATTGTATTATTTTTGCACCGTTATACTATGTTAGACAAATTAGCAGCGATAGAGATTAGATTTAAAGACTTGGAATTACAACTTTCTGACCCAAGTGTAGTGGCGAATATGCAACAGTTTAAAAAAGTTGGAAAAGAGTATAGAGATTTAGAACCTATTGTAGCTATCTATCATCAATATAAAAATTTGCTAAGCAATATTAGCTATAATAAGCAAGTTTTAAAAGAAGAAAAAGATGATGAGCTTAGAGAAATGGCTAAATTGGAATTAGACGAACAAGAAGCTCAACTTCCAGCAATAGAAGAACAAATAAAATTATTGTTAGTACCTAAAGATCCTGAAGATGATAAAAATGCTATTCTAGAAATTAGAGCAGGAACTGGTGGCGACGAAGCAAGTATTTTTGCAGGCGATTTACTAAGAATGTATTTGAGATATTGTGATACGATGAAGTGGACGACTGAAATCATTTCTGAAAACGAAGGCACTGTTGGTGGTTATAAAGAAGTAGTTGTTGAAGTAAGTGGAAATGGAGTTTATGGAATTTTAAAATATGAAAGTGGTGTACATCGTGTACAAAGAATTCCAGAAACAGAATCGCAAGGTAGAGTACATACCTCTGCTGCTACAGTTGCTGTTTTACCAGAAGCAGAAGAAGTAGATGTTGATATTAAAGAAAGTGATATTAGAAAAGATGTATTTAGAGCATCTGGTGCTGGTGGACAGCATGTCAATAAAACAGAATCTGCTGTTCGACTAACACATATTCCAACAGGTATGGTAGTAGAGTGTCAAGATGGAAGATCGCAGATTAAAAACTACGAAAGTGCTTTAAAAGTACTACGAACTAGATTGTATGAAAAAGCTTTAGAAGAACATCATGCAGAGATTTCTAAGAAAAGAAAAACGCTGGTTTCTTCTGGTGATAGATCTGCAAAAATTAGAACTTATAACTATCCACAAGGAAGAGTTACCGACCATAGAATTAATTTAACGCTTTATAATTTACCAGAAATTATGAACGGTGATTTAAATCCAATTATTGATAAATTAATTATGGAAGAAAATGCTGAAAAACTAAAAGCTGGCGAAACACTTTAATTACTTTTTTCGTTTTTTTCCTTGCATGATGCTTTCTATTTCTTCTACTTCAATAGGAATATCTGCCATTAAATCAGTGTTTTTTGTCTTGCCAATTACAATATCGTTTTCTATTCTAATACCAATATTTTCTTTTGGAATATATATTCCAGGTTCAACTGTAAACACATTGCCAATTTGTACTGGAGCAAATCTATCGCAAGTATCATGCACATCTAAACCTAAATGATGCGAAGTGCCATGCATAAAATATTGTTTGTACAACGGATTGTCTTTATCTTGATTTTTAACAGCTGTTTTGTCTAACAATTTAAGTTGTATCAATTCTGCTTCCATTACTTTTCCTACTTCATCTTGATAATCGCTTAACAAAACGCCAGGTTTTAAAATCTTCTTGGCATGTTTCATTACTTTTAAAACAGCATTATACACTGCTTTTTGTCTTGCAGTAAATTTTCCATTTACAGGAATGGTTCTAGTTAAATCTGCATTGTAGTTAGCATACTGTGCACCAAAATCCATCAATAATAAATCGCCATCTTTACAAATATTATTATTATTGATATAATGTAAAACGCAAGCATTTTTTCCTGAAGCAATGATTGGTGTATAAGCATGACCTGTTGCACCTTGTCTGATAAATTCATGAATAATTTCTGCTTCTACTTCGTATTCATTTACATTAGGTTGAACAAAATGCAACACACGATTAAAAGCATCTCTAGTAATATTACAAGCTTTAGCAATCAACTCAATTTCTTGTTTGCTTTTTACAGCACGCAATTTTTTCATTATCGGTTCTAAACGATTAATTTGATGTGCTGGATACATCTGTCGCAATTCATTACCAAAACGAATATCTTTATATGCTACATAATTCAAAGCTCTGTCGTTCTCGTTGATATTGATAAACACTTCACTACAAAATGTCATTAACATAGCTAGTGTATCATCAAAACTATCTATCCAAACAATAGTATCAATACCAGATATTTTTTTAGCATCTTCAATGGTGTATTTATAACCTTCCCAAACTGCAATATGTTCGTTGGTTTTTCTAAGAAATAAAGTCGTTCTAAATTTTGGATTTGGACAATCTGGATAAAAAATAAAAGCACATTGTTCTTGGTCAATGCCTGTTAAATAAAAGAAATTAGAATTCTGTTTAAAATCGTAGTAAGCATCACCAGTTCTTGGCATTTCATCGTTAGCAAATAAAATTGCCATTGCATTTTTAGGTAAGTGCTTTGCTAGTCGTTTTCTATTATCTATAAATAATTGTGGATTTAAATTTGGGTATCTGTTTTTTTGTATCATGATATTGTTGATTACTTATTAAAGATTTATATAAAATACTTCATTTTATTTTAACTAGCATTTTTGTCTAAATACAAAATTAGCAAATAAAATACATTCTGAAACTGTTTGCATTAGCAGTAGGCAAGTTTATTTCAGAATCTTTTTTAATGTCTTATTCTTTTTTAACAACAGATTCCGAAACGAGTTCGGAATGTAAGTCGTGCTAGTAAATTACATTTGATATTAAATAAAATCAATAAGATAATTTATATAATAAATTTTGATATTCTTTATTTATTTCTAATAAATGTTTGGTACACTGTTCAAATGGAGTTGTAATAATTTTATTGTGATGAATACCAATCATATGATTATAGTTTTCTTTTAGCAATTCATCTACAGCAGCTACACCTAAACGAGAAGCCAAAATTCTGTCGTTAGCAGTAGGACTTCCACCTCTTAACAAATGACCTAAGATTAAAGTCTTAACATCATAGTTTGGATTTTGTTGTTGAAAATCATTTGCTATAGCCATCGCACCACCAGCTTCATCACCTTCTGCTACAATAATTAAATAGGATTGCTTATGATGATTGGCGTTTATTCTTGCAGCAATTTGTTGAATATTAGTAACTGTTTCTGGTATTAAAATATCTTCGGCACCAGCGGCAATACCACTAGCCAATGCAATAGTACCAACATCTCTTCCCATTACTTCAATAAAAAAAATTCTGTTGTGCGACTGTGCAGTATCTCTCACTTTGTCGATGCATTCTACAGCAGTTTGAACAGCAGTATCGTAACCAATGGTAAAGTCTGTGCCATTCAAATCGTTATCAATTGTTCCTGGTAAACCTATAAATGGAATTTGATGTTCTTGTGTAAATAGTGTTGCTCCTTTTAAAGTACCATCGCCACCAATTGCAATTAAAGCATCTAATTGATGAAGTTTCAATTGCTCCATTGCTTTAGCTCTACCTTCTTTTGTATGAAAATCTTTGCTTCTTGCAGATTTTAGAATAGTACCTCCACGATGAATAATATTGCCAACTGTATGCGAATACATTGGCATAAAATTTCCGTCTATCATGCCTTGATAACCACCAATAATACCACTCACTTTTAGATTGGCTTGTATTGCAGTTCTAACAACAGCACGCACAGCTGCATTCATACCTGGAGCATCGCCACCAGAACAAAAAACACCAATATGTTTGATAGTAGCCATCAATCAAAAATACAGTATTTTTTGAATAAAGTGGAATAGCAATTTTTTTGAAGATTAGCACTTTAACAAAAGTTGTTCTAGGTGCTGTGTTTTGATATTGAATTGTTGTTTGAGTGCTTGTAATTGTGCTTGATATTTAGATACATCAATTGTTTGGTCTCTTTTTTGAGCAGTTATCATTACATTTTTTGCAGTGTGTTCTGTAGATACAAATTCAAATACTTTTGTTTTATATCCGTTTATTTCTAACAATAATGCTCTAATAGTATCTGTAAGCATTTCTGCTTGTCGTTCTGCTAAAATGCCATGTTTTAAAATACTTTGCATGGCGATATCATTGCTACTTATTTGTTGTCTGATTTCTTTATGGCAACATGGTGCTACTACAATAATTTTAGCATTGGCTTTAATGGCTTTGTACAAAGCATCGTCGGTAGCTGTATTGCAAGCATGTAGTGCAATTAAAATATCAATATTCTTAAAGTTAAAGTCAGAGATATATCCTTCTTCAAAATATAAATGATTAAATTTTATTTGTTGTGCTAATTGATTGTTATGTCGTATTAAATCAGTTCTTGCTTCAACACCAGTTATTGTTGTACTTATATTTTTTGTATGATGGAGATAATCGTACAAGGCAAATGTAAGATATGCTTTGCCACAACCCATGTCGTAGATTTGTAGTGTTTTATTTTTATCCAACGAAGATTGCTCAATTAGTCCGCCCAATATTTCTACAAACTTTCTAATTTGATTAATTTTTTTGCCTTTGTTTTGTAATATTTGTCCGTTGCTATTGGTTAAACCTAACTGTTCTAAAAAAATAGTTTGTGTAAACAATTGATCTTTTTGTCTATCATGCTGTAAATTATTATTGGTAATAGTCGTATTTTTTTGTTCTTTAATTTTTATTTTATTTTGATGACTATTGACACTATAATGTGTTGTTGTAGTGAATATATTTGCAGCATTAAACTGTGTTTGTAGTAACTGTTTAATGTTTATTAGTGCATCATCATATAGAAAATTTTTGGTGATGTCTTTGGTCGTGTATCTATAAACAAATGACAAATGATTTTTTTGTTTAATGATGACTGGTTGTATGATGACTTTTTTTAAATCGCTAGTAGCTTTTGGCTCACTCAATATTAATTTAAGCAATTCATTTTGTTGAATACTGTTGGTTATTAGTTGTATGACTTTATTAAAATCATTCATGATGGTAAAAGTAATACCATTTTTTTGTAGATTGGGATATGTTAAGTGAAAAAGTAGAAATGGAAATTGTAGCTAAATCTATATAGAGTGTCATCTCTAAGTTATGAGATTCTTCATTTCATTCAGAATGGCAGATGCTTGTATTATGACAAATCATTAAAATTAGCTAGAACTAGTAGCATTGAAAGATTACTTCGTCATACTTCCTCGTAATGACTTTCGTGTAAAAATAAAAAAGGTCGTTTATATTACAAACGACCTTTTTAAAATTTATTTAGTGATGATGACCACCTGGTCCATGAACATGTCCGTGTTCTAATTCTTCTTTAGTTGCTGGTCTTACATCTACTACATCAACAGTAAAGTTTAATACTTTTCCTGCTAGTGGATGATTGAAATCCATTACCACAAACTCGTCTGATACATCGCAAACAATACCTTGAAATTGATTGCCATTATTATCCATCATTGGTAATACATTACCTACTTTTACATGGTTGGTATCTATTTCACCTTTGTCGTCTTTAAAACTATCGATAGGAATTTTTACAATATTTTTTTCGTCTTGTACACCATAACCATTTTCTGGATTGATAGCAAAAGAAACAGAATCGCCTACTTTTTTACCTAATAAGTTTTGCTCAAACTCTGGCAATAACATACCTGCTCCATGTAAGAAAACCAATGGATTTCCGTTTGATTTATCTGCAACGACCATTTCGCCGTCTTTATCTACTTTTAATTCGTAATTGACACTTACTACCATGTCTTTTTGTATTAACAACATATATCAATATTTTTTTACAAAGGTACGCAAATTAAATTATATACATGCCAAGATACAAGAATCAAGATATCGCTTTTAATATATAATCTGAATGAAAAATAAGGTATCTCATAAATTTCTTTGTTTGTTGGTATGATATTTTATTTTGTGTAGATTTAATTATAGTTATTTATAGTATGCTTAAAATAAAAAATCCTGCTAAGCGAACCTAGCAGGAAATCTCGTTTTATACAAACTAAAAAATTATTTTTTAGCTGGTGCTTTCTTAGTAGATGCTTTTTTAGCAGTACTTGGTTGCTTTGTTGTTGTTTTTTTAGTAGTGGCTTTTTTAGCTGGTGCCTTTTTAGCCGCAGGTTTCTTAGCTGGTGCTTTTTTGGCAACTGGCTTTTTAGCTACTGCCTTTTTCGTTGCAGGTTGCTTAGCTACTGGCTTTTTAGTATTGGTTATATCCTTAACTGTATCTTCTATGTCTTCTACTGTTTTTTCTAAGTCTTTTTTTACTTTGCTTGCTCCTTTTTCTATTTTAGATTTTGTTGCTTTAGCAGACTTAGAATATTTATTGGCTTGTTCTTTTGCTTTCTTTTCAGTAGCATTCACTTTATCATTTAATACTTTAAAGAACTCATCAATTTTAGACTTTGTATCGTCAAATAAATTTTCTGCTTCTGCTAAAATATCGTCTTTAGTTTTTTCAAATCTGTCAACATCTACAATTTTATTCAATCTTCCTTTTAGCTTTTCACCGTATTCTTGAAAGTTTTCTTTTTGACCTTCCACTTGTACTTTTACATCTTCAGTAAAATCATCAAAGCTAGTTCTAAACTCTTCTACTTTTTGATTGAAGTTATTAATGATTGCGTCTAATGCTTCTTTGAATTTTTCTCTTGAGTCCATTTTTTTATATTTAATGTAATACAAAGTTACAAACAAGAGATTAATTGAGTTTTAGCAACTCATTAAGAAAAAGTAATTAATAGTCAATGCTTTGTGAAGTTACTATAAACCCAAGTTACACATTAGCATCTTATTGCCATGGTTTCATCGCATGGTTATTAACATTGAAGCATTTCATGCTTCTTATGCTAAAAAAGATACAAGCTTCTTAATCTTTTCTGTTGATCTATTTTTAATCTGTAATTTGAGATAAATAAATTTTATATTATTTACTTAAAGTATCATTAATAATATGTAGTAAGTTACTTCTATGACCTTTGGTAAATGCATCGCCACCTGTATTTGCTTTCATCCATTTTTCAATGGTATTAACTTGTGCAAATGCAGCAGATTTTACTGGAAAAGAATACGAGTCTTTATCTATAATACTCAATAATTTTTCTATATACAGTCCTTGTAAATTCTGACGAATGGTATTTACATTTTTACCTAAATCTGCACTAAAAATAGCGTTGGTTAAATCGGTCATCATATCATTAATGCTATATTCATCGCCATACAAAGATGCATCAACAATTCTTTGTGTTACCGTTGGATGTAATAACTGATTTAAAACATTGTCTTGATAACCAGCAATTCTATCGTGTAGTTTTACATCTTCATTTGTACCTCTTAAATATCCTCTTCTTTGATATTGAATATAATTTAAAACTGGTTCTTGACAATCAAATGCATCTGGTGCAAATAAATATTTTGCTAGTGTACTCATTGCTTTCTTTTGAGTTGCTAACGGAACTGGTGTGTATGGTTTATTTGGTGAGTTTTGGTTGGCAAATGATCTATCAATATAAACACCACCAATGTATCTTGAAACTACAGTCATGTTTGTATTTACTCTAGATGATAACATTAAAAATGCATTTCGCAATGGTTGATAAGAAGCCGTGTCTTTTCCATAAATGTCTAATAGTTTAGCAATGGCATCGTTCATCATTTCAGTGTTGTTTGCTGCATAGCTAATTGCATCGTCACTCATGTCGTAAATCATTACTCTTGGATCGATACCTTTTCCTGTAGAACGCATATCATCGCCATCATTAAAAAAACGATGCTCTGGTTTTATAGATTGACTTAGAATTTGTTGCAATCCTATTTTTTCTGCTTCAGGAGAATTGTAAACAGTATAACCATACTGAATAGCCCAATCATCATAATGACCAGTTTGATCATCAAAATAAACACTTTGTTTGCCAATTTTTTCTGGAACAATATTAGGAACAGTATAATCCATAACAGAAGCTGTTAATCCGTTTGATGTACTATAATCTTTGTTATAAACTTGTTCTAAAGTATTCATTTGACTTGCAATAAAATTATGACTTAAACCCATAGTATGTCCAACTTCGTGCATAATTAAGTCTTTTAATGCTTGTCTTAAAAATTTGTCTTTATCAATATCACTTAATCCGTATGAAGTTAATACTGCCATACTTGTAGCCATATTCTCATTCATAATTTGACCAGCCATACATTCATATTGATTATAATTATGATTGTGTTCTTCTTCATTCTGACTAGTTAAATCGAACAGTTTTTCATAAATTAATCTATTGGTTAAAAATATATGTTCTAACATTATGTCTGCTCCTAAAATTTGACCTGTTCTTGGATTAACAAAACTTGGTCCGTAGCCACCAAACGGTGGTCTTGGAGATGATGTCCATCTTAAAACATTATATCTTATATCTTCAGCATCCCAACTAGCTGTATCTGGTTGAATGTATACTTCTACTGCATTTTTGAATCCTGCTTTTTCAAAAGATTTATTCCATTCTAAAACGGCTTCTTTAATAATTGGTCGGAATGATTCTGGTGTAGTATTTTCTATCCACCAAACAATTGGTTTTACTGGCTCTGATAAAGCTGCATTTGAATCTTTCTTTTCTAAATACCAACGATGAATTTGATCTCTGTAAGGAATTTCATCTGTGGTAGTTTGGTCGGTAATTTTATCATCGAAATAACCTACTCTTGGATCAGAGTTTCTTGGTTGATAATTATTTTCTGGAACTGCAATAATACTGTGTTGCATTTTTATAGATACATATCTTGCATCGGTAACTTCATCGCCACCATAGTTTAATGGCATTGGATTTTGATACACATACTCTACTGCTACATCTGTATTTTCTGGATAATTTTTGATAGCAATATAGTTGGTTTTATCTTTACTTAATGAACCTAATTTAAATTCGGTTGGACTGCTTCCTGGATAAGAAGCTCGTTTGATTTGTGTAATGGTTTCACTTAAAAAAAGGTCATCAGCACTTACTAAATAATTATTGTCTGTTTGTGCTAGAATTTTTTCTGATAAAAACAAAGGACTATTGATATTGGCATCTTTTACTTTGCTTAGTGCATTGTTTGGATCGAAATAAAAATTGGTGTTTTGTAATCGGAAATTGATGTTACCAAAATACTGTTCTACTTTAAAAATAGAGTTGTCTCTATATCCACCTTTTACATAACCTGCTTCTATAACACCATTCATTGAGTGTGCAAAGTAGATAAACTCTTTACCAATTTTGTCTGCACTGACTTCTATATACGCTTTGCCATTGGTAGTGTCTTGATAGATGTTGAATAAACCATCGTATTTTTTGCAATTTTTAGTTACTTCATTAATTGATTTGTATAAAGGTTTTGGTTTACTATCAGTAGAATCTTTTTTAGTAGTTTCTTCTACCGTTGTTGTTGCTTTATTTTTTTTGTCTTTTTTTGATTTTTGAGCAAATGTTGAATTGATAAATACGAAACCAATCATTACCAGACAGAAAAGTTTTATATGCCTCATGCGTGAAATATTTTTTTGCAAAGGTAGCATAATATTTTCTTAATATTTGTAAAGAAAACCAAAAAAAAACCACTACTCATTGTAATAAGCAGTGGTTCTAATTTTGTAATTGGTTACGCTAAATTAGATTTCTGTTTGCACAGAAATAACGCAACTTGTTTTGTTATTGTCTTTCGTATTGGCAACAGTGATGTAGGTTATTGTAAACCTTTTCTGGTGCTTTATACTTAGCATTGTCGTGTCCAACTAAAGCAATTGCTTTTTGAATTTTTTGTAAGTCTATTTTATCCTTATCATAAACTACGCTTAAGTCTTTAGTAGTTTCACTCCAATACGCTTTATTGGCTCCTGCATTTAATGCAGCAGTTTCTATTCTCTCTTTACATTGGTCGCAAACACCGTTTACAAAAAATGTAGATTTTACTTTTGTGGACTTAGCTAATACACTTAAAGCAAAAACTGTCATTACTGAAAGTACAATGATTTTAATTGATTTCATAATAAGTCATTTTTAGTTGTTTTGTATATAGATTCCAAACAAATTTCTTCGGCATACTACGAATTTTTTTGGAATGACGAAATGCTTGTTTATATGTAAATACAAGAAAAAATCGTGCCAAAGAAAAATTACAGAACAAAATGGTTTATCTTAAATAACACATCGAGCACATTTCCTTTTTTCTTCCTACGCTTCTTTTGCCATCTATAACAGATTGTACCTTTCCTTAACGCAGTGTCCTCTCCGAGAGACACTGCTTGGAAATGGAAAATCAAGAAAAAATAATCGCTCCACGCCACATTGCCACGCTTTGCCGCCGCATTTTTTCTTCCCACGCTTCTTTTGCCATCTATAACAGATTTTTCTTTAGAATTACATACTGATAGAATCTGTAACTTTTTGTGTCTCAGTTGTTACTGTTTCTCCTTCTGTACTAGCAGAATCTTTATCGCAACATGCTTTTTCTTCTTTTTTGCATTCTTCTTTAGTACATTTATCGCAACATTTATTGTCTGGTGTACATTCGTCAGAACATTTGTCGCAACATTTTTCATCGCCTTTACAACACTGTTCTGTTTTGTCGCATTTTTCACCTTTTTCGCATTTGCCTTTACAAGCTGTAAATGTTAGTGTAATAGCAAATACTACTGCTAATACCGAAAATAATAATTTAATTTGTTTCATAATGAGTTGTTTAATTTAAAGTTTAAAATTTTTAATAATATTAATCATTGTGTTCGTTTTTATCTAACCAGAATCTAAAGCCACCATGAGCTGTAATTCCGTTTATTGGTCCCCAAACCTGATTGGCATCAAATCCAGTTTTATACGGATTATCTGCATTTAAAATTGGCTGTTGTTGAGTAAAGTTAGTTAAATTTTCTAATCCAAAAAAGAGTTCGCCTAATTTCCATTTCTTAGTAATTTGAGCATTTAGTGTAACAAAAGCTTTAGAATAAGCTCTCCTATCTAAATTTTCTGTACTAAAACTATTCGGCAATCTTTGTTTTCCTACAATAGCAGTTACAATATCGAACTGCCAATTTTGTTTTGGTGTTTCGTAAGAAAGCGTAACCAAACCTTTATGAATTGCTTGCAAAGGTTTTTGTAGCAACACACCATGATAGGTAGATTTTACATCTTCCCAACGATATGCTGCTTTAAAGTTTAATCCTTTAACAATATCGGTATTAAACTCTACGAGTAAACTATTAGAAAAAGATTTTCCGTTTAAGTTATCAATGTGAATAATATTGTCTGCTTGGTCAATATCTGCAATAATTTGTTTTAGAAAATCGGTTCTATAATAATCTATAATTAAGCTGCCTTCTCTTTCTTTCCATTCAAAATTTTGGATAAATGAAGCACCATAATTCCAAGCTGTTTCATAAGTTGGATTATTGGTAATTTGCCAATCTCTAGAACTTGCCAAATAAGCAATATGGTCTGCATACAAGTTTGGAATTCTAAAACCTTTTCCACCTGCAACAAATAAAATAGTGTTTTTAGTAATATTGTATTTGATGTGTACTCTTGGATTGAATTGAAACTTTGCCACATTACTATAGTCTGCACGATAACCAGCTACTAATGTAAATTTTTCAGGCAATTTAAAACTGTATTCAGCATATAATCCAATTACATAATTGTCTCTTTGAAGAGTAGTGTTTAAAAATGATTCATCGAAATTATCATAGGTAAAATTAATGCCATTTACCAAAGTGTGCTTGTCATTTTTTATATCTGTTTGATAGAGTATATTTCCTACAAAAGAACCTTGAATACCATTGTATTGTTTTGTATCAAAATTGGCATCTTGTTTGTAATAAGTTCCGCCAAACTGTGTACCAATACTTGCATTGTGTTTTTGTAGTAAGAATCCAGTTTTAGCAATTAATTCTACACCTTTGTTTTTTACATGAATACCATAAATACTATCTGATGCTTCTGTAGTAATTGGATTGTAGTTGGTTTGTCCAGAAATTCTATCTTCGCTCAATGCTTTAACTAAATATTGTCCTTCTACATTCTTTTTGTTGAACGACCATGCATTTGCAAAATTGTATTGTTTAGATTTAGTTTGATCTAAAAATCCATCGTCATTTCTATCAACATTCAATGGATTAAATCCTCCACTAAACATTAAAGAAGTACCTAAGTTGTGGTCAATTTCATGATTGATAAGCATATTGGTTTCAATTCTTCCCATGCTATTACCAAATCCATCGATATAAAATTTTTCTTTGCTATAAATTGGATTTTGTAGTTCTACATTAAGCGAACCTGTAATGCCTTCGTAACCAGATTTTACAGATGGCATTCCTTTAGAAATAGAAATATTACTTATCCAAGCTGCAGGAATATTGTCTAAGCTGTAGTTTGCTGAAAGTCCTCTTAATGCTGGAAGATTATTTAATAAGTTTTGTATATAAATACCTCTTAATCCAAGTAACTTAATTTCTTTAGCACCAGTAGCTGCATCTTGATAGTTAACATCTACGCCACTATTGGTTTGAAAACTTTCTGATAAATTACAACAAGCCGCTTTTCGTAATTCATCGTTATTAATTTTTTCTGTTTTTATTGGATACAAAGCAGAAATATAGTTTGATTTTTGCTTGGCAGTAATTTGAACTTCTTCTAAAGAAATATCTGGCAATAAAGCTATTTCGTACTTCGATTGTTTTTTATCTACCAATATAGAATCTGTAGTATAACCTACATAGCTAATTAAAACATAAGTTGCTTGTTCTGTATTGATGTCTAACATTGCCATTCCATCAATATCTGTAACGGCACCATCTAAAGAATTTTGTATTGAAATATTAGCACCAATTAATGGTTCGTTGGTAGTGCCATCTTTAACCATTAAGTGTATTGTCTTTGCTTTTATTTGTAGTGTAAGTATAATTGTACTTACTATTAATATAATTTTTTTCATTTGAAATTTGTTAAGTGAACAATTAATTCAAAACACTATCTAATTAATAAATAGTGTTTATAAATATTGTATGACCTAACACAAGAAAGATTGCAACGCTTCTAAAGATGGTTGCAAATATTGTTCAATATGATAATCTGGATATGGTGGACTTAATCCTTGAAATTGCACTCTACATTGTTTAATTAAAACAATAGATTGTACAATAGGAAAATTAAAAATAGGAACAATGTCTACCTTTTTTAACTCGAACAGATTTGAAGTAAATCCATTATAGCTAAATTTTTTAAAGCTTAAAGAATGTTCGCAACAGTCATTGCTTTTACTAGCTTGTTCTTTGCAACAACTTTCTTCTTTTGACTCTTTTTCTTTTTCACAACCAGGAGAATTTAACACGCTATAATTTGCAATATTTTCTGTTTTACAAAGATGTTTAAATACAATTACACCATTTGCATTAAACAGAAAAACAAAAGCAATAATTAATGATACTATGTTGGTTGCTTTCTTCACCAAGCACAAAATTATTACTTTTGAAGTAAAAAATATTGTTTTTAACTAAACATAAGATATTAAATTTTATATTTAAGCTATCAAAAAGCAGATTAGAAATATCATCAAACAATCAAGAGATGTAAAACATAGAAATGCATTTCTTGCAAAATTTCCTAACCATGTAGGCAGCTATGGCTACGATGCTTGGGGATTTAATTTGAATGGCATTAAACCTTTTGTAAATGCTGCTAAAATTTTTTACGAGCAATATTTTAGAGTAGATGCTTATGGTTTAGAAAATATTCCAAAAGAAGGTAGGTGTTTAATTATTGGCAATCATAGTGGGCAGTTACCTATTGATGCGATGTTATTAGGATATGCTTTAGTGACCAATGAACAAGCACCAAGAGCTCCAAAAGGTATGTTTGAAAGATTTGTACCACAAGTGCCATTTTTTGGTACACTTTTTAGTCAATGGGGCGGTGCATTAGGCGATCCTGAAAACTGTATGAAGATGTTGAATAATGATGAAGCAGTTATTATTTTTCCAGAAGGAGCAAGAGGTATTTCAAAACCGTATAGTAGAAAATATCAATTACAAAATTTTGGCAATGGTTATATAGCAATGGCATTAAAAAGTAAAGCACCTATAATTCCAGTTGGTATTGCAGGTTGCGAAGAAATATTAGTCAACTTTGGCAATATTAAATTTTTAGAAAAAGCATTGCGATTTCCATCCTTTCCTACTTTGGTTCCTTTTATGTTTCCTTCAAAAGTGATTATGCATTTTGGCGAACCTATATATTTTGAAGGTGATGTTGGCAACGAAATACAATTACAAGAAAAAAACGACATTGTTAAAGCAGAAGTTGAAAGACTCATTCAATTAGGTTTAGATAAAGGAGCTGGATTTTTTAAGTAAGACTCACAACACCAAGCCATCGTAAGCTAAATACATATTTTTTGGTAAGGTTTTATTTATTGCATCATGTAATCCCATGTGGTGCGAAATATGCGTAAAAAAAGTTTGCTTAGCATTTACTTTTTGTGCAATGGCAATAGCTTCATCTAACGAAAAATGAGAATAATGTGCTTCTCTTCTTAAAGCATTTAATACTAATATATCTGTATTGTATATTTTTTCTAATTCTTTTTCATCAATAAAATTAGCATCAGTGATGTAGGTGAAATTATCAAATCTAAAACCAAGCACAGGTAGCGTTTTATGCATTGCTCTAATTGGAATTACCTTAATATCATTGACTATAAAAGGTGTTTCATCTATGGTAATCAAATTCATTAAAGGCACACCAGGATATTGTTGTGGTTCAAAGGCATACTGAAATTCTCTTTTCAAGGCATCTTGCACCATTGGTTCAGCATAAATGTCAATTTTTTTATCTAATAAATAATTAAACGGACGAATATCATCTAAACCAGCAATGTGATCTTTATGTCCGTGTGTAAACAACACAGCATCTAAATCTTGCACTTTATTATTCAGCATTTGTTGTCTAAAATCTGGACCAGTATCTACTACTAATGTAGTCGTGTCAGACTCAACCATCAACGAAGTTCTTAGTCGTTGGTCTTTAGAATTCGTAGAAGTGCATACAGCACAGTTGCAAGTAATAACAGGTACACCTTGCGAAGTTCCAGTGCCTAAAAACGAAAAACGCATTATTGTAAATCTAATTTTTGTTGTGCTAATTCATCAAACATCGCCAATTGTTTTTCATCTAAATCATCTTTACTTAAATCTATTTGATGAAAAATATCTACCAATGCATTAATCCTTGCTTCTACATCAAAAAACTTATTAATTACAACAACTAACTTTTCTTGTAAAATACAATAGCCAGATTGAAATGAACCTTTTTCATATCTAATTACATATTTGTTGTGTTTATATATCGATTCGATTAACGAAAGTGTATTCTGATTATACTTAATAGACATAACACAAAGGTAAGCATTAGGATTTTAATTTAAAATCATTAACTTTACCTAATCTATCGTTTAAGTAGAGCATGTTATCCAAAAAAACCAAATACGCCATTAATGCTTTAGTCTATCTTGCTAAAAACAAAGATGAAGGACCAATTTTAATTAGCACGATTGCAGAACATGAAAACATTCCTAAAAAATTTTTAGAAACCATTTTGTTAGATTTAAAGAATGCTGGTTACTTAAATAGTAAGAAAGGAAAAGGTGGTGGTTACTACTTTATCAAAGAAGCATCGGAAGTTAATTTGGCAGAAATTGTAAGATATTTTGATGGTGCTATTGGCTTACTACCTTGTGTTACACATAAATATTACGAAAAATGCGAAGAATGTTTAGACGAAAAAACTTGTGGCATAAGACATGCGTTTTTAGCCATTAGAAATGCTACGGTAGAAATGTTAAAAGAAAACACCATAGAAAAAATGATTAACAAGGAAGAAAAACTAAAAACAGATGATTAGTAAAACGACATTTGATTTCTTAAATGAGTTAAAGCAGAACAATAACAAAGAATGGTTTCAATCTAATAAAAAAAGATACGATGCTATTAAAGTTGAGTTGCTTGCTTTTTTACAAGATTGGATTAATGAACTAGCCAAAATAGATACACAATATGCTAGTATCGATCCAAAAAAATGCATGTTTAGAATTAATAGAGATGTACGATTTTCTAATGACAAATCGCCTTACAAAACCAATATAGGTTTGTATGTAGTAAAAGGTGGAAAAAATTCAGAAAATGGTGGATTTTACTTACACATAGAACCAAATAATTGTTTTTTTGGTGGAGGAAAATATGATCCAAGTCCAGAAAATTTAGCCAACATTCGACAAGAAATTGACTATAATTTTGCAGAATTTAAAAGCATTTTGAATGCTAAAGAATTTAAAAAATATTTTGTAAATTTAAGTGAAGAAAATAAATTAAAAAGAAAACCAAAAGATTACGAAGACAGCAATCCAGCGATAGAATTTTTAAAACTCAAAAATTTTGTAGCAATGTCATCTATCTCAGATGAAATGATTACAGATAAGAAACTACTTTCAGAAATTGTAAAAAGAAGCAATGCATTACAACCATTAGTTGCCTTTTTAAATAGAAGCAATGAGTAAAATAATTTAAAATAATCATTGGCAAATGAAGCGTAGGATGAAAAGATGCGGCGGCAAAGCGTTGGCAGTGTAGCGTAGAGCGATCATCTTTTCTTGATTTTTTGGTTGCCTTTTGTATCAAGACAAAAGGTAAGAAAATAGACTTTTACCTATAATTACATTCACAGATGAATTTACTTTAGAATATACTCTTGCCAAATCAAGTGTTTTTCACATGATAACTTATTGTGCAATCAAACAAATTACTTTAATTCTATCTTAACTAAATGCTATGATTATCTTTAGTATAGCAAATACTTATGCATAATACTTATTTTCGATACAAGTAAATATTATGGCGAAAGAACTATCTTATCCGAAAGAGAAAATTAAAATTTTACTGTTAGAAGGTTTACATCCATCTTCAGTAGAAACATTTAATCAAAAAGGTTTTACTAACATCACTACTTCTAAAAATGCAATGACAGAAGAAGAGTTGTTAGATTGTATAGAAGATTATCATATTATTGGTATTCGTTCTAAAACCAATATTACAGCTCCAGTTTTAGAAAAAGCAAAAAAACTGTTGGCGGTAGGTTGTTTTTGTATAGGAACCAATCAAGTGGATTTAAAAAAAGCAACTCAGCTAGGTATTCCAGTGTTTAATTCACCATATTCCAATACGCGTTCGGTAGCTGAATTAATCATCGCTAACTCTATTATGTTGCTACGAGGAATTCCTGCAAGAAATAAAGCCGCTCACGAAGGAACTTGGTTAAAAGATGCCATTAACTCGTACGAATTAAGAGGTAAAACCATAGGCATTATTGGCTACGGACACATTGGTTCGCAAGTATCTGTGTTAGCAGAAGCAGTAGGTTTAAATGTACTTTTTTATGATGTAGAACCAAAGTTAACACTAGGAAATGCTAAAGCAACCAATAGCTTAGATGAATTATTAGCCAACTCAGATATTGTTACGCTACATGTGCCAGCTACACCACAAACTGCAAACATGATTGGTGCTGATGAATTTGCTAAGATGAAAGATGGTGTTATTTTCCAAAACTTAGCAAGAGGCAATGTCGTGGATATTGCTGCTTTAAAAAATGCTTACGAAAGTGGAAAAGTGGTTGGTGCTGCTGTTGATGTATTTCCGCAAGAACCAGAGAAAAAAGGAACTGGTTTTGTAAGCGAATTGCAAGGACTAGACAATGTAATTCTTACACCACATATTGGCGGAAGCACACAAGAAGCACAAGAAAATATTGGTAGAGATGTAGCATTAAAATTAACATCGTTTATAGATAATGGAAGTACTATTGGTTGTAAAACTGTACCAGAATTAAGCTTGCCATTACAAGAAAATACGAGAAGAATATTGCATGTTCATGAAAATGTACCAGGAATCTTGTCGCAAATTAACTCTATCTTGTCGCAACATCAGGTAAATATTTTAGGACAGTATTTAAAAACCAACGAAACTATTGGTTATGTTGTTTTAGATGTTGATGCTAACGCAGATAATGAAGTTGTTCAAGATGTTAAAAACATTCCACATACTATTAATGCAAGAATTTTGTATTAAACTATGTGTAAAACTAAATTGTATCAACCTATAAAATTTAGTAATTTTGCAAAAGAATCGAAATAATTATTCATGATTAATCTTATTTTATTTGGACCACCAGGAAGTGGAAAAGGAACGCAAGCAGTAAAACTAGCAGAACACTTTAATCTTTGTCATATTTCTACTGGCGATTTATTTAGACACGAAATTAAAAACGAAACACCACTTGGTGTAGAAGCTAAAAAGTATATGGACAAAGGCGAGTTAGTTCCTGATGAAGTAACTATTGGTATGTTGTCTAATAAATTAGATGAACACATAGGCAAAGTAGATGGTTTTATTTTTGATGGATTTCCGAGAACACAAGCACAAGCCGAAGCATTAGATAAACTACTAGAATTAAAGGAAACAACCATTACAAAAGTGTTGGCATTAGATGTTCCAGAAGCAGAAATCGTAACAAGAATTTTGGAAAGAGGAAAAACTTCTGGCAGAGCAGATGACTTAAACGAAGAAATTATTAAAAACAGATTTGCTGTTTACTTAAATGAAACAGCTCAAGTAGCAGAACACTATAAACAAAGCAATAAGTTTACAGCAATTAATGGTGTAGGCAGTATTGATGAAATATTTGATAATTTAGTAGCTCAAATCGATAAAATATAAAAGATGCAATTTAAAGGAAAAGTAGTAGAGTTATTGCCATTACAAAGTGGCGTTAGTAGAGCAGGAAATAACTGGAAAAAACAATTTGCTATTGTAGAAAAACCAAATGGCAATTACGACCCAAAAAAAATATGTTTAGTAGTTTGGGGAGATAGTGTTGACAATTTTAGATTACAAGTAGGAGCAGAATATGAATTTTCTATTGATATAGAAAGTAGAGAATTTAATGGTAAATGGTATACTGATGTAAGAGCATGGAAAGCAGTGCCTGCACAACAAAACGAATACAATCAAGATTACCAACCAGACTATAGCCAAGAACCTGTTATGAGTAACAGCAGTACTGATGCTAGTGTAGAAGAATTAGACGACGATTTACCGTTCTAATTACAGTATCTACAAAAGGTTTCTATTAGAATTATAAACTAGAATGGCTTCTGAACTTGCTTCAGAAGCTGATGTTTATTTATTCAACAAGCTATCTAATAGTTGTTGCGTATATAGTTTTGCACCATCAATATTTAAATGGTCTACATCATTAAACAAAGTATACTGATTTAAAAATTTGGTATCATTGGTAAAATCGTAGAGCAAAATATGATTCGATTTTGCTATATCAATTATTTTATGATAAGAAATATTATCTTTTTCATTCTTATAATATAAATTAGGAGAAATACACAAGACTAATTCTATATTGTTTGACTTTGATAATTGTATAAATGCTTCTAATGAGTGAATGAAATTAGTATCTATTTTTTTAGTATTTGTATTGACTGTATTAAATATCTCTTTAAGATGAACACTGTCGCTAGCATTTAGTTTTCCGTTTAAAGGTTCAAAGCCATTGGTAGATTTTGGTTCAGGAAATAAAAAATAACGAACCACATGTAAAAATGTAGAGTTCTGCTGATACGATTTAAACGCTAATTTAAGTCCAGTATACTTGTCGTATTCCTGTAATGATTGTCGTAGTACTTTTCTATGTTTTGAATAGAATGGATGTAAAGCACCTAATCTATCGTAGGCAGCAGGAAATTCATACAACCAATCGTCATCAATATCTAAAATAATTGTTTTAGGTGCATGTCGTTCTAGTAAAGTTTTTAAAAGCACTGTTTGAAAAAGCATTTTCTGTCCTTTAGAGCCAACATTATAACAAGATGATTGATACTGTTGTTCGATTAAATCATTATCGTAATGTCGAAGTGCATGAGAACTGCCAAAAACAAAAATAGCAGCATTGCTTTTATCTAATCCTTCAATAAGTTTGCCATACTTTCCAGTTTTTTGAGCGTAAATTAATTTAGTAGCAATAGTACCTAATGAAAAATCAATCAAAATAAAAATAATAATAAATTTTATAGCAGTAGATAATATTTTAATTAATTCGTTTTTCATTGATTAAAATTGAAAATATATAAATTGACTTTCATCAAATACGCCTAAGTATAAAATAATAAAAATTAAAATAGCATAAGCAGTCATCTTTACATATCTGTTTTTAAGTATTGGTTTTTGTAGCAAATTGCTAAAATACTCTTGAAATGTTTCTACAAACAACAACATCGTAATTGCCATAATTGTATATAGTAGAGAAGTCACATCTTCTCCTTCGCCAATATACAATCTGCCAGAATTGGTAAAAATATCTTTTATAACTGTAAATGCATCGTTTACACTATTGGCTCTAAAAAATATCCATGCAAAATTTATTAAAATAAAAGTTATTATTAAGTTTAATGCATTAGTTTTTCTTTTTTTAAATAATACCGATTCTATAATCAAGTAAAAACCATTTAAAGCTCCCCAAATTACAAAAGTCCAATTTGCACCATGCCACAATCCGCTTATTAAAAAAGTAATAAACAAATTAGACAACCATCTTGGCTTTGTTGTTTTATTTCCACCAAGCGGAATGTATAAATAATCTCTAAACCAAGTAGATAAGGAAATATGCCAACGCGTCCAAAACTGTTTAACAGAAGTAGAAAAATAAGGTCGATTGAAATTAGTCATCAAGTCGAAACCAAAGAATTTTGCTGTGCCAATGGCAATGAGTGAGTAGCCAGCAAAATCGCCATAAATTTGAAAGCAAAAAGCGAGTGTTGCAAAAACAAAAGTAATACCATCGTGGTTGACAACATTATTATATACTGCATTTACATAAATGGCAGCTCTGTCGGCAACAACCACTTTCATAAAAAATCCAAAGACAATATATTTAAATCCTTGAGAGAAATAGGCATAAGTTAAGTCTCTATTTTTACTAAACTGTGGCAAGAGATTGCTTGCTCTTTCAATTGGTCCAGCAACTAATTGAGGAAAGAAACTTACGAATGTTAAGAAATTTAATATATTTTCAGATGGTTCTAATTGTCGTTTGTAAATATCTATAGTATAACTTAATGTTTGAAAAGTATAAAAACTTATTCCTACTGGTAAAATAATATTGAGCAGACTTCCTTGAATTGGAATACCTAGAAAATTGAAAGAATTATTAAAACTATCTATAAAGAAGTTGGCGTATTTAAAGAATCCTAAAAATCCTAAGTTTACAATTAGACTAATAATTAATAAATATTTTCTTTTTTTATTATCTTCTGTTTGATGAATTTTATTACCAACAGTATAATCAACAATAGAGCTAATAAATATCAAGGAAAGAAATCGCCAGTCCCACCAACCATAAAAAATATAACTTGCAATTAATAATAATATATTTTGCAATTTAACTCTTTTACTGCCTATTATCCAATACAATATCAGTACAATAGGTAAAAAGATGGCAAAATCTAAAGAGTTTAAAAGCATATGACACTAAACTACATATTTTTGTTTATTAATTAAATGCTTTCATTAGAAACTCATGCCAATTTCTATTCCTTTAATTTTTCTATACAAGTCGGTGGCATAATTATCGGTCATACCAGAAACAAAATCAATAATGCCTAATACATTTTCGTAGGTATTGTTATTATCATAAATAAATTGTGGTGCTACTAATTGTAGTGCTTTCTTATCGGCATTACTTCTGTCTGACTTAATTTTTAAAATTGGTGGTATGAAATGTTGTAATAATTCATACATTACATTATAGCCAGCGTTCTCAATTTCTACCACTGCTTTATATCCATAAATATTTTCTATTGAAAATTTTTCTATAGTATCTAAAGCAATACATTTTTCCTTTATAATATTGATTATGCTTTTATTTAAACTGCCATCTAAAATTGCATCTATATTTTCTTCATAACATTTTACAGCTGCTTTTATTAGATAGTTAATACACAATGCTCTTAAAAAAGCAATGGTTTCATTTTTATCTGATATGGTATTTAATTTTTTATTATAATTAGATTCTGGATTTAAAGCATGAATAATATCTGTAAATAATGTTTTACAAGTATCGAAACTAATAATGCCTAGTCGATGTGCATCTTCAACATCTATAATATTATAGCAAATATCATCAGCAATTTCTACTAACCAAACAAAAGGATGTCGTTTATAAATTAATGGATTATCGTTTTCCATTATCATATTGGTACTAAGAGCAATGTCTTTAAATATTTCTTTCTGCGATTGTAGGAAGCCAAACTTCTTGCGATGTAAAATGCCTTTTTGTTTTCCTTTGGCTTCACAAGGATATTTGGCAATACTTGCTAGTGTAGTATGCGTTAATTTTAAACCACCTTCATCTTTTCCATTCTGTTGATGTGTCAGCAAACGCATAGCATTAGCATTGCCTTCAAAATGTATAAAGTCGAACCATTGTTCATCGTTAAAATACGATTTAAGATGACGCTCATTCTCAATAAAAAAATGGGCAATGGCATCTTCGCCAGAATGTCCAAATGCTGGATTGCCAATATCATGACACAAACAAGCTGCTGCTATTACATTGTACAAGCTGTGTTGATAGAATGCTTTGGCATCATCGGTTAAATGCTTAGTAAATTTTTCGGCAATATGCTGACCAATTAAAGCACCAAGTGTTCTGCCAACCGAAGCTACTTCTAAAGAATGTGTCAGTCGATTGTGTACCAAGATGTTTTTTGGCAAAGGAAAAACCTGTGTTTTATTTTGCAATCGTCTAAAGCTGGTAGAAAAAATAATGCGGTCAAAATCTCTTTGAAATTCTGTTCTAGCATCGATAGAAGTCGATAAACTTTGTCCAGTTCTTTGAGTGGAGTAAATAGTATTCCAATCCATTAAACAAAGATAACTAGAATTGGGTAAAGTGTTGAGAATTTGTTCTTTTTACTATTTGCTTTTATACCTTTCTTTTATTGCTGCTTCTGTATAAGTTGCCATCAAAGTTATTTGAAGAAAACTCTGATGCAATTAAATTAGACTGTCTTTACAAAACTTTGGAAGGAAGCACGAACAAAATCGTGACAATCAATAGCATTGTTTCGTGTCCTCACAAAACAATAAAAAGAATAGAATAAACAATTACTTTGGTTTGTATATATAATGATGAAGTAACTTACAAATCAACTTTCATTCTGAATTCATTTCAAAATCTTTTTTATATAAATAGTTATAAAATATAGCTAAATCAACATATATCGTCATTCCTTCGAAAGAAGGAATCTATAAACTCCTTTATTATACTTCGATGACAGTTTTTTATATTGTGACAAATTATTAAGATTTAACTATGTTTTCTCGAAACCCAACAGTAATGTTAAAATAATGTAAAATTTCTTTTGATTTCTTATTTCTTTTGATTAACTTCAAATAAATAAAAGAAGAGATGTCTAAAAAAACATTGTACCTTTTAGGTATATTATTAACTATTATAATTGGGACACTACTGTATATCAAGCTATGTTGTTGTGGTTGTTGTAACAAAGAATCAACAACTGATATCGCTAGTCCAACCATGAATGCATTTATAATTAATGGCGATGATGCAAATAGCTTTAGTGCAAACGACAATTTTAATTTTAATTGGAATGATGCACATTTACTAGAACCAGTCAGTGATGATGTTCAATTAAAAGTAGAGGAGTTGAAAGCATATCTAGAAGCCAATCCAAACAAACAAATTGATATTGTAGGATTATATCGCTCCAATGAAGTCAACAATACAGCTTTCCCAGATTTAGGATTAGCAAGAGCAAACGCAGTGAAAAACTTCTTTGTGTCAAAAGGCATTTCATCACAACAACTAAACTTATCTTCTCGCTTAGATGATACATTTGAACCAAGTACAGATTCAATATTACACGGACCATTAAACTTTAGCTGGAAACTAGCATCTAATGCAAACGAAGCAGATTCAAATGCAATTGATTGGGAAAAATTGGCAGCAGAAATTAAAGCGAATCCTTTAATACTTTACTTTGAAACAGGTCAAAATACCATCAATTTGTCAGATGAACAAAAACAAAAATTTGCACAAATTTCTATGTACTTAGATAAAGTAGAAGGCAGTACAGTAAATATTATTGGTTATACAGACAATACTGGCGACAGACAAACCAACATCAATTTAGGTTTAGAAAGAGCCAATTTTGCAAAATCTTATTTTGTAAATAATGGTATAAATGCAGATAAACTAAATGTGTCGTCAAAAGGACCAGATGATCCAATTGCCGACAATAATACAGAAGAGGGTAGAAGTAAGAACAGAAGAACAGTTGTTACGATTAATTAAAATATTAAATAATAAAATATGAATTGGTGTTTTTTTATTCCTTTAATAGTTGGATTGATTTCAGCTTTACTAGGATATTTATTAGGAAAATTATTAGCTGGTCAAAACAATAACCACGATGAGTGCAATCAAAGAATAAGTTTGCTTACCAACGAGCGAGATAAATTTGTTAGCTTAAATGCAGACTTACAAGCACAAATAGACAAACTAAAAGCAGATTTAGATGCTTGCAATAGCAAACTATCTACCAATATTAGTATGGCCGCAGCAGTAGCACCAAGCATTCCATTTAATGCAGCATTAGCAGCAACAGTATTTGGCAAGAAAGTAGCAGAAGACGATTTAAAAATCATAGAAGGCATAGGACCAGTAATAGAAGGCATGTTTAAAGATGCAGGCATTGATACATGGAAAAAACTAGCCGATGCAAGTGTAGAAGAATGTCAAACAATCTTAAATAATGGAGGCGATAGATTTAGAGTACACAATCCAGGAACATGGCCACAACAAGCACAATTAGCATACGAAGGCAAATGGGAATCACTTAAAAAATGGCAAGACGAACTAGACGGAGGTAAGTAATATTCCTTTTTTCGTCACTCAGAGCGTAGTTTACGAAGCGAAGAGTCTCAAAAAAAAATAATGTGAAGTGTTTTTTACTTGACACTTTTTTCTTCGCAGAGTCTCTAAGCGTAGGTTAAAGCTAGGTAGGACGCTGCGTAGCAATAGCCAAGAAGAAAGTGTGGTCTATTGGAATTAGTTATAGTATATCTTATAGAATGCCAATTTTTCCGTGCTGTCAGAAGTTTCCTTCTGACAGTTTAAACAGCAAAGTAACGCTCGTCATTCCTGCGAAAGCAGGAATCTACACATAAGAAAAAATTACTGTTACTTTTTTCTCTGCTAAAAAATTACAATCTAATCAAAATACATTTATTACATTTACTGGTAATATCAATTAGCATTGAGAAGAACATAATAAATTTTGAATACCAACTAGTATAAGAGCAAACATTAATTTACTATGGAATCAACACAGCGGTTTAGCGATAGAGTCAACGATTATGTTTTGTATCGACCATCTTATCCAATAGCAGTAATCAATACGATACTAGAAAACAGTACCACAAAACAAAATCTTGTTGTAGCAGATATTGGTTCTGGTACAGGCATTTCCGCAAAATTGTTTTTAGAAGAAAACTGTAAAGTTTATGGCGTAGAACCAAATCAAAATATGCAAGATGCAGCTATCAACTACTTAAAAGAATATACGCAATTCATTACTATTAATGCTACAGCAATACAAACAACAATAGAAAATCATTCGTGTGATATTATTGTATGTGCTCAAGCATTGCATTGGTTTTTCAATCAAGTATTTGTAGTAGAAGCCAAAAGAATTTTAAAACCAAGCGGACTAATTGCTATTATTTGGAATGATAGAGACGAAACCAAACCATTCATGCAAGCATACGAAAAGTTTATTCATCAATTCAGTATCGATTATAATCAGATAAACCATAAAAACATAAAAGAAGAAGATGTCTATCAACTATTTAAAGATTTTGAAATAAATTACTATACCTTTTCATATCAACAAATATTTGATTTTGAAGGATTATTAGGCAGAGTAACATCGTGTTCATATATGCCAAATCAGCACCACCAAAATTTTGCTGAAATGAAAAATGCACTACAAAACTTATTCAACCAATACCAAAAACAAGGTAAAATCAACTTTCAATATCAAACAACACTGTATTTATGTAAATAAATCTTTCTTTTAAATTTTCACTTCGTATATTTGTTAAAACAGATTTTTAACATATGAGTTTTATAGTAAATGTCCATGCACGACAAATTTTAGATTCAAGAGGAAATCCAACAGTAGAAGCAGAAATCATTACAGAAAGTGGAACGGTAAGTAGAGCCGCTGTGCCTTCTGGTGCATCTACTGGAATTCACGAAGCTGTAGAATTAAGAGATGGTGGAAAAAAATACATGGGAAAAGGCGTTACTAAAGCAGTTAAAAATGTCAACACACTTATTGCCGAAGCTATTTTAGGAGAATCTGTTTTTGAGCAATCTAATATCGACCAAATAATGATTGATTTAGATGGAACCGAAAATAAAAAGAAATTAGGTGCCAATGCCATTTTAGCTGTTTCTATGGCAGTTGCCAAAGCAGCAGCACAAGAAGCAGGTTTACCTTTGTACAATTATATTGGTGGAGTAAATGCTAAAACTTTGCCAATTCCATTAATGAATATCTTAAACGGTGGTGCTCATGCCGACAATGCTATCGATTTTCAAGAATTTATGATTGTGCCAACTGGTGCAGATACATTTTCAGATGCATTGAGAATGGGTGTAGAAGTATTTCATCATCTTAAAAAAGTATTACATGAAAAAGGTTATTCTACTAATGTTGGAGATGAAGGTGGCTTTGCTCCAAACATTAAAAGCAATGAAGAAGCTATAGAAACTGTTTTAAAAGCAATTGAAGTTGCTGGCTACAAACCTGGTGTAGATATTTTTATTGCGATGGATGCAGCAAGTTCTGAATTTTATGATGCAAAAACCAATAAATATACTTTTAATAAATCAACACATAAAATGTATACATCAGAAGAGTTGGTAGATTATTGGGCAAATTGGATTAAAAAATATCCTATTGTTTCTATTGAAGATGGTTTGGCAGAAGATGATTGGAAAGGTTGGAAATTATTGACAGAAAGAGTAGGCAATAAATGTCAGTTGGTAGGCGACGATTTATTTGTAACCAATGTAAAGAGATTACAGAAAGGAATTGATGAACATATTGCCAATTCAATTTTAGTAAAGGTAAACCAAATTGGTACACTTACCGAAACCATAAATGCAGTTGATTTAGCACACAGAAATAAATATACCTCTGTAATGTCGCATAGAAGTGGTGAAACAGAAGATACGACCATTGCAGATTTAGCAGTAGCGTTAAATTGTGGTCAGATAAAAACAGGTTCTGCTTCACGAAGCGACAGAATTGCTAAATACAATCAGTTGTTAAGAATTGAAGAAACATTAGGAGACGCAGCTTATTTTCCAGGAAAAAACTTTAGATTCTTTTAGTTAAACTGAGCTTAAAGGTTAGAGAAACTAATAAAAGAGTGCCATTGCAAAATTTTGAGAGGAACGAACAAAATTGTAATAATCTCCATTCTTGTCGTCCGTAATTTTGAAGTATGAGAAATATACAGAATCTATTTTTGGGTTTATAGAATTATCTTACAACTTTCCACGCTTGTTATCAACTTTTTATAAAAGAAAAAAATAATTTGCACTACATTTACGCTCTAGTGCAAATAATAGACAAACAATTATTAGACAAAATTCCAGCAATACTCAAGAACAAGTTTTTCTTAGTTGCTTTTGTTTATTTTATATATCTTTTATTTATTTCTGATAGAAATTTAATCAGTCAATTCAAATTGGCAAAACAACTTCGACAACTAAATAAAGAAGAACAATATTATACCAAAGCAATAAATGATATCAATCAAGAAAGAACAATGGTATTGTCTAATATTCAAAATATAGAAAAGTTTGCTAGAGAAAACTACTGGATGAAAAAAGACAGTGAAGATGTTTACATTTTCGTTGCAATAGAAGATTAATTACAACAACAGTATACTTAAGTTTTTATATGTAATGCCTATACATTGTCATTTGTTTTTTTATTTTTGTTTTTCAATCACAATACATAATGCTGTTTAACTCGCTACACTTCTTTATATTTTTTCCTATTTTCCTTTATCTCTATTTCAAGATAAATAAAAAGTATCAATGGTTCTTTTTGTTGTTAAGTGGCTATTACTTTTACGGTTCGTTTAGTCCATCTTATTTGTTAATTCTTGCAGCAATTACACTCAACGATTATTTTGCAGGAATAAAAATCGCAGAAGCAACAACTAAAAAATCAAAAAAAAGATGGTTGGCTTTAAGTATGGCAATGAATCTAGGTATTCTGTTCTTTTTCAAATACGCTAATTTTATAGATGATAATATAAGAAGCATTTTCGATTTATTTCAACTGCCATATGTTGTGCCAGAACCTTGGTTTAACGACTTTGTTGTTCCTGTTGGCGTTTCTTTCATCACATTTCAATCGTTAAGCTATACACTAGATATTTATAAAGGTATTATTGAGCCAGAACGAAAAATGGGTTACTTCGCTTTGTTTACTTGTTTTTGGCCAGTAATGGTAAATGGACCAATTGAAAGAGCAAAAAACTTATTACCACAATTAAAAGTTCCGCATCATTTTGAATATAATAATGTAAGAGATGGTTTGTTTAGAATATTATGGGGCTTGTTTAAAAAAGTAGTTATTGCAGATAGATTGGCATTTTATGTTGATGATATGTATTTACACTATCAAGAAGCAAGTGGTTGGACAATCATCATTGGTGCTTTACTCTTTTTCTTTCAAGTGTATTGCGATTTTAGTGGATACTCAGACATTGCACTTGGTGCTGCTAAATGTATGGGAATAAATATTACAGAAAACTTTAAACGACCTTTCTTCTCTAAAAACTTAGCAGACTTCTGGACGCGTTGGCACATCTCTTTATCTACATGGCTCACCGATTATGTTTTTTTCTATCTAGGAGCTTACAAAGCATCAGGTACAAAAGTAGTATTCAATTTAGTATTGGTATTGTCTTTATGCGGATTGTGGCATGGTGCTAATTGGCCAATGGTTTTAGCATTTTCTCTAGTAGGCGTAGCAATGGCAATTCGTTACTTGTGGCAATACAATGTACTACGAAGTATTAAACCAAGTAATGCATATAAACTATATAAAAAATACTTTCCAGAACAAATGCATATAGTCGTTACTATATTAATACTTACTTTTTGTTTTTTACTATTTAGAGTTCATGTAACTAGTCAAGAATTAGGTGTAAGTTGGACAACTATTGCTGGTCAGTTGTATGCTAAGTCATTACATATTTTTTCTGCCAATTATTTTTCTACTTGGATATTACATAAAGGAATTGCTCAGTTTATTATAGGAATTAGTTTTTTATTAATATTATTATTAATAGAACATTTTATCAAAGATGAACCTATAGATACAGTAGTAGCACAATTTCACAAAAACAAAAGATGGTTGTTTTATTTCTTTTTAGCAATAAGCACACTTTGGTTTGGTGTATATAATAATACTTCATTTGTTTATTTTCAATTTTAACTATGACAAGTAAATTAATTAAAAATATATTAATAATAGTTACTGTAATAGTTTTAATTTCAGTTATTATAAGTAGTCTGTTGCCATTTTATTGGGGCGATAAAACACAGCATGTAAAAGTAGATTACTATAAACAAAACAGCGAACAATTTAATACTTTATTTTTTGGTGGCAGTTTAGAGTACAGACACATCAGTCCACATATTATAGATAAAATTGCAAACGACAATCATCTAGATATAAAGTCATTTAATTTTGGAATAGATGGACACAATATCATACAAGAATTAAGAGACATACAAGGCATCTTAAAAATTAAAAACGACAGTCTAAAACAAATATTTATAAGTGTTTCTAGCGAACCATATTTCTTTGCATTTAATAGACACACTGCAAAATGGATTTCTTGGCAAAATTTTTCTTCGTACATCAATGCTATGAGAGTGATACCAACACTTAAAGAGGACTCTTATAAAACAAGAGCAAAATATTCCTATTACTACACGAGTTCACTCATAGAAAATAAACTAAATATGGGTATTATGCCAGATGCACTAGAAAACTTAATTTTTAATACTTCACTAGATACCAACTATCTAGGAAAATATAAAGATGGATTTTTATCTTATGATGAAGAAGAAAATTTATTACTAGAATACAATTGGGAAGTCGACTTAGTTAAAGAATCTAGAAATGCATTTATTAACGATAAAACACACAGAGATAGTTTAAATCAAACAGTTTTAGCTTCGTTTAACAATTATGAACCTACAGACAAACCAAACAAACAGATGGTAAAACTGCTTCAAAACTTAATTAAACAGTGCAGTAAAAAAGGAATTGATGTGTATTTTGTTTTACCACCAAAGGCAAGAACTTCTTATAGTTTGTTACTACCAGTATTTAATGCTTTGCCAAAAAATAGATGTATTAGTCTAGCAGATATCAGACAATATCCAGAGTTTTATAGCTTTGAATATGGTTATAACTTTCATCATTTAAATAATAAAGGAGCACAATTGTATAGTAAAATACTAGCACAAAAAATTGTACAGCTTTTTCAACAAAACCAACAAGCCGTAAGATAGATTTAACACAGATGCTGAAAAAGATTCAGCATCTATTAGCCATATCAAGTATTTTTCACTTGACATAATAAAACCAATAATTACCATCAAAGTAAATCTTCTACACTTAATACTTTTATATCAATAGCTTCAATTTCATTTTTACTAACTACACAACAAGAAAATCCATCAACAATATTTCGTAATTGGTAATAGAGTATCTTTTCTTTGCATTTTACTTTTTCGTTATCTAAAATCTCAGTATCACCTAAAACGGCAACGCCATTGCCATTATATTTAATTGCAGCTTCTTTAATTGTCCAGAATTTAAAAAACTGTTGTAAAGGTTTTTCAGCAGTCATTATTTGCAATAATTCATTAGCATTAAAATATTTCTGAAAATGATTCACTTCAATATTTCTATATTTTTCTATATCTAAACCAACTCTATTATTACTAAAAGCACAAGCAACAATTTCTTTAGAATGCGAAATATTAAAATCAAAATCTACATTTATAAAAAAAGGTCGTTCTTTTTGTTCGTATTGTAAATTGTTTAAAGTTGCTACTTTATTATTGTCTTTCAACCAATTTTTTAAAATCGTTTTTCCTACAACAATATTACATTTATCTTGCCAATGTGTGTGTGCAATAACATCTTTTTGCATAGACAAAGGCAATTGGTGAAACAAAAAATCAAATAATTTTTCATCAACAATTTGTTCTGTGGCATTAAATAATTGTATTTCAATCATAGTGATTTATTTTTCCGATGATAAAATCAACTATTTCATCACTAGCATCGTATAGAAAAAAATGTCCACCTTTAAAAATTTCAAATTCTAAAACACCATTAAAATAACTACGCCAATCATTTATACCATTTTGATGAATAGTGAAGTCTTCTTTTCCATTTAAAATATAAGCAGGAATGTCTAGAGATAATTCATCAGCCATAGAAATTTTAAACTGATTCAATAAACTAAAATCGTTTCTTAAAATTGGTTCATAAAAATTTTTCAATTCTTGATGTTGTAAAAATTGCTCAGAAAAACCACCATATTTTAAAATATATTGCCAAAATGCTTCGCTAGTCATTTGGTTAAAATCAATATCATTAGCATAACTACTCAAAGACATTCTAGAAGATAAAATCAATAATTTTGGAGCATTCTTTTCTTTTTGCACTAACTGATGACTAACTAAATACGCCAATAATGCACCCATACTCAAACCAATAATAGCATAAGTTTCATTCGATTTAAACTGTTGATTTATAAATAGTTCTAGCTTATCTATAGTGGTTTGCAAGTTATTATTTAATGGTTCGGCATATCTATCACTTCTGCCAGAAAGTTCATAGCATATACAAATAAAACCAACAGCTTCTAGCTTATTTACTAGTACTTTGTAAGCATATTTATCACCACCAGCATGATGTAGTAACAGCAGTTTCATACATTAAAAAAGTTAAAAGTACAACAAAAACAAATTTGTATCGTTTACATAATCACACAAAAAACAAAAATTGATGATTTAATTTTAATTGATAAATTTTATTGCAGAATTAAAAAATTGATATATCTTTATCGGCGTTAAAATTAAATAAACATCTTTTTAAACTTAAATTGATAATTATGGCGCAAGCAAAAACAACAAACAGTAAACCAGCAGGATTGTCAGCAGGACTTGTTATTCTTATTGCAGTAATCCTTTGTAATTTGTTATTCTATTTGTTTTTCGGAAAACAATTAGATGAAAATGGTCATCCAACAAACTTTATGGGATTAATCTACAAAGGAGGATGGGTAGTACCATTCCTTTTAGCAACTTTTTTAACTTGTATTATTTTTACTATCGAAAGACTATTAACTATTAGTAAAGCAAAAGGTACAGGTTCAATAGATGCGTTCTTAAAAAACATCAAAACAAAATTATCTAGCAACGATATTAATGGTGCTATTGATGCATGTAATAAACAAAAAGGTTCTGTAGCTAATGTGGTACAAGCAGGTTTACATAAATATGCAGAGATGGAAAAAAATACAGAGTTAGAAGGCGAGAAAAAGATTTTAGCGATTCAACAAGAAATTGAAGAATCAACTTCTTTAGAATTGCCTGCTTTAGAAAAAAATATGTGGATTTTAGCAACTATCGCATCAGTTGGTACGCTTTTAGCACTATTTGGTACTGTATTAGGTATGATTAGAGCGTTTGCTGCCTTAGCAGGTGCAGGTGGTACAGATCCAGAAGCATTAGCAGTAGGTATCTCAGAAGCATTAATCAATACAGCTATTGGTATCATTACTTCTGCAATTGCTATCGTTTCTTATAACCTTTGTACTAATATGATTGATAAATTAACATATGGTATAGATGAAATGGGTTATAGTATCACACAAACTTTCGCATCAAGAAAGCATTAAAATTTATAACGCTAAAAATAGATAACTATGCCAAAAATTAAAGTACCTCGCAAAAGCACCCATGTAGACATGACAGCAATGTGTGATGTAGCATTTTTGCTTTTGACTTTCTTTATCTTAACGGCTAAGTTTACTCCACCGCAAATCGTAAATATTGCTCAACCAACTTCTAGAGCAGAAAAAGAAGTAAAAGACGATTTGGTTACTTTCATGCTAGATAAAGATGGAAAAGTCTACATGACTATTAGCAAACCAGAAAAAAGAAAAGCAATAGTAGATAAAATGATTGCCTTAAAACCAGAAAAGTATGCTAATATCAAATTATCTGCTGCAGAAGAAAAAGAATTATCTGGTTTAGAAGTAATTGGCGTGCCAATGAGTAAACTAAAAGCAACTATTGGCTTAGAGTCAGATAAAATGATTGAATTAAAAAGTGCAGGTCAGTTATCAGGTATTCCTTCAGATTCTACGAATAACGAGTTAGCAGATTGGGTAATGGCTATTAGACATGTCTATGTAGAAGAAGAAAACCTAGACAAAGCACCAATAGCTATTAGAGGAGACCAAAATACAAATATAGAAGATGTTAGGAAGTTGATTAATACTTTTAGAGATAATGATGTTTACTCTTATAATTTAATCACCACTCTAGAAGGAGCTAGAGATTAATTAACCAATAAAAAAGAGCTATGGCAGATATAGATACTTCCCAGGGCAGTGGCAATAAGAAACACAAAGGTGGTGTCAGAAGTAAAAAAATGTCAACCAGAGTGGATTTAACACCTATGGTAGATTTGGCATTCCTTTTGATTACATTCTTTATGTTAACTACTCAATTGAGCAAATCGGTGGCAATGGACTTAAATATGCCTAAACCGCCAGAAAATGATGAGGAGAAGCAAACAGTTAAAGAATCTAAAGTGTTGAACTTAATTCTTGACAAAGACAATAAAATTTGGTATTATAATGGTACTACTGTGGTTGGACTTAAAACTACTGATTTTAGTCCAGAGGGTTTGAGAGATATTATTTATAAAAAACAAAAAGAGGTAGATGCAAAATTTGGTAAAGATAAAGATGGAGATACTGAAACAATTGTATTAATTAAATATACCAAAGATGCAAACTACAAGAACTTAGTAGATGTATTAGACGAAATGGATATTACTAAAACCAAAATCTACTCTATACAAGATTTATCAGATATAGAACAAGAAGCGGTAGATAATGGTGGAACAGTAACAACTTTCGCAGATTAGATAATTTTTTTATAAAATATTCGTTATAAGAAATTATGAGTAATAATAAAGATTATAGTAATGCAACATGGGACGATATAGTTTTTGAAGACTTAAACAAAGACTATGGTGCATATATATTAAGAAAGCTAGTTAACAAAAACACTTTAAGAGCGTTTTTAATTACTAGTGGTGTATTTGTTGTAATGGTGTTATTAGCGCAGCTAAAAGTATTTCAACAAATAGGTAAAAAGAAAGAAAAAGAAGTTACCTTAGAAATGACAGAGGTGAATATAGAAGAACCACCTCCAGTGATTGAGGCACCACCACCGCCACCGCCACCACCACCGCCGCCACCACCAGTAAGACCTACTATTAAATTAGTAGAGTTGGTAGCGAAAAAAGATGAGTTGGTACAAGAAGAAGAACCAATTACTAAGCAAGAAGAGGTGAAAGAAACTCAAATCTCTGATAAAACAATTAAAGGAGATAAAGATGCTAAAGCAAAAATTGAAATTCCTAAAGATGAAGGTGGAAAAGGACCAGAGGTAACAACGCCACCACCACCACCGCCTCCAAAAGAACCAGATATTTTTGAAAGAGCAGAAGTGCAACCATCATTTCCTGGTGGACCAACAGAGTTAATGAAATATCTATCTAAGAATATTAACTATCCTTCTTTAGCTAAAGAAAATGGCTTAGAAGGAAAAGTATATATTAAATTTTATGTAGATACTGATGGTTCAATTAAAGATGCCAAGGTAATTAAAGATGGTGTAGGTGGAGGTTGTGGACCAGAAGCGAAAAGAGTAGTAGAAGGTATGCCTAAATGGAATCCAGGTTTACAAAGAGGAAAACCAGTAAAAGTATACTATACACTACCAGTAACCTTTAAATTATATTAATAAAACAATCAATTTTAATCATAAAGTCCAACTATCTTGTTGGACTTTTTTATCTTTATAGCAATGTGGTCGAAATTTAAAAATCCAGCGTTTGTCATTAGGTTGTTTATTGGACTTGCCTACATTGTATTAGGAAGCATTGTTTTAATTATGGCAAACAATATCTTCTTTTTGTCTGTTTATTATAAAATTGGCTTTGCGGTTTTGCTTATCGCATATGGTATCTTTAGAATTTATAGAGCTTTTAATTCAGATAAATTTGAAAACTCATGAAAAAAATATTATTTCCTATACTACTGTTAGTTTTTTTTAGTTGCAAAAGAAATCATCCAACTAACACCAATACTTATTTTAGTGGAACAACAACTATTTATGCAGACATTCAATTAAAATACTTAATCGACCAGTTGGTGCAAGCATTTGAAAATATTTATGATAAATCAACAATCAATGTAGTTTATAAAAACGAAGAAGACTTAATTAAAGCATATCTATACGATTCACTTCAAAATATAATTATATCTAGATCACTATCAGATACAGAAATAATTTATCACAATCAACATACAGCAACAAATGGAAAACAAATGGTTTTTGCTTATGATGCTTTAGCTTTCATTACATCAAAAAATAATAGTGTAAGTAGTTTAGATATCAATAAACTGAATAGTTTTAATAATTTGTTTTTTTCTAATGCAAAATCTGGTGTGCCTAAAAAAATAATATCAATTACAAAAGATTCTAGCATACTTAGTAAAGCAGCTGTAATTGAAAACATCGACGAACTCATCGGCAATTTAGATAAATATCCAAACAGCGTAGCAGTAGTTAATTATTCAGTATTCAGTAATCCTTACGATAAAAAACATCTCGAAAGAAGGAATCAAATAAAAGTATTAGCAGTTCAAGAGAAAGATACTACAATTGCATTGAATCAAAATAATATTGCAAAAGAAATCTATCCAAAAATCTATCAAAAGCAATTAACGGTTGCATTTAATGAGTCAGTCGATCCACTAGTTAAAGGATTTGTCAATTTTATATTTAAAGATCGAGCAGCTAAAATATGCATACACAGCGGTTTAGTGCCTCATGCCATTCCAGAATTACAAGTAAAATTAGTGACAGAGTAAAATCAATTGTTCTATGTAATAATATCTTAATGTAAAGTAGCTTAAAAATGCTTATTTTTATGCTTCAGAAATTTTTTTTATGTCAGACAAAGTGAATATTAATTTAGGTGGAAAAACAGTAGAGCTAGATGTAATAATAGGAACTGAAAATGAACCTGCAATAGATATAGCTAATTTAAGAGCTGCCACTGGTTTTGTAACACTCGATTTCGGTTATAAAAATACAGGTGCTACTACTAGTAAAATTACCTTCTTAGATGGTGAGTTAGGAATTCTTAGATACAGAGGTTATGATATTGCCGATTTAGCCGATAAAGCTTCTTTTGAAGAAGTAATGTATTTGCTAATTCATGGAGAACTACCTAATCAAACACAATTAGATAGCTTAAAAAGCAAATTAAGAGAATACGCAGATGTGCCACAAGAAATTGCTAATGTAATAAAAGCAATGCCAAAAGATACGCATCCAATGGCACAGTTATCATCAGCATGTGTTTTATTGTCGGCATATTTCCCAAAAGCAACACAAGCCAACGACGATGATATCGTAAAACTATTAGCTAAGTTTTCTACGCTAGTAGCAATGGTTATAAGAAATGCTCAAGGTGCAGATTTTGTTGCTCCAGATGCAAACTTAGATTATGTTGCCAATTTTATGAATATGGCATTTGGCAAACCAGCATCAAGCGTAGTATTAGATGCAATGGATAAATTATTGATTTTACACGCAGATCACGAGCAAAACTGTTCTACTTCATCTGTAAGAATTGTAGGATCTTCTGGCGTAAATATGTATGCAGCCATTGCTGGTGGAATTAACGCTTTGTGGGGACCAGCTCATGGTGGAGCCAATCAAAAAGTACTAGAGCAATTAGAAGCAATACAAGCAGATGGTGGAGATACCGAAAAGTTTGTAAACATGGCTAAAGACAAAGAAAGTGGTTTTAGACTAATGGGATTTGGTCATAGAGTATATAAAAACTTCGATCCAAGAGCAAAAATTATAAAAGTAGCTTGCGATAATGTACTAGAAGACTTAGGCATTAAAAGCGAAAAACTAAGAATTGCTAAAGAATTAGAAGCAGCTGCATTGAGTGATGATTATTTCAAATCAAGAAATTTATATCCAAATGTAGATTTCTATTCAGGAATTATTTATAATGCTATTGGTTTTGAAACAAATGTGTTTACTACATTATTTGCACTAGGAAGATTGCCAGGTTGGGTATCTCAGTGGAAAGAAATGAAAGACAACAAGGAGCCAATTGGTAGACCACGACAAATTTATATGGGAGATACCTTAAGGTCATATCTTCCGATTGAAGAACGATAAACAAAACAATTGAAAAATATTCTAGCATGGTTTTTTTTATTAGGGATGATAACTTCATCTATGCAAAAAGTACTTATTGTTGGATTTTATCAGTTGAATAAAACATATATTACTAAAGTTTATTGTGAGAATAAAGACAAACCAGAAATGCATTGCGATGGTCAATGTCATTTAGAAAAAACTTTAGAAAAAAACACAAAACAAAAAGACTCAGACGAAAATGGCATCTTAAATCGTGTAGCAGAAGAAATTACTGCATTAAATAATGATTTTAGCATTCAGCCAATTGTATATCAGCGTAAAGTATATAAAAATATATTTAAAGAATATAAATTTTATTATCATTTTAGTTTTGAAAACCACTTACTAAAACCACCACAGCACTTTATTGCATAAACTTATTTTGGTTTAAGCTAATTTATTTATTACGATGAGTCATACTAAAAGAAGAATGGTGTAATTATCTAATTTTTCTGAGCAGAACAATAATGACTTCAATAAACCTGCCAACCGCAGGCTGGTTCAGTGAGAATAAATTATAAAAACCGTCATTGCGAATTTTTGAGGAACGAAAAAATGTGGCAATCTCAGTTCAAAACAAGAATGCAAAGCGAGTTTCAAGATTTGTAGCTTTTTTAGCAGTATTATAGCTAAATTAACATAAAGCGTCATTCCTTCGAAAGAAGGAATCTATGAACTTCTTTATTATACTTCGATGACAGTTTTTTTATATTGTGACAAATTTTTAAGATATAGCTATAACTATAAATCAAAACAAGTACAAAGTAATCCAAGTAAATAACCATGTAATAAAAATCATGGTAATTCAAATTAAATATAATTATTTATAATGATAAAAAATATTTTAGCAGTACTATTCGTATGTTATAGTATTGCAGTATTCAGTTGCGATTTTTGTAGTTGTGCCAGCAATGCATTAGCCAGCGATTTTTTAAATCAACAAAACAAAAGCTTTGTAGCAGCAACTTGGCAATACAGAAAGTTAGACTTTAAGAATAGCGAACAAATGAAGTATAGCACCATCAATGCGTTGGTATTACAAGGAGCATATGCACCAAAAAGTTGGCTTGCACTTAGAGTAAATCTACCATTGTTATTGCTAAATAATGTAGATGCTACACAAGTAAGCAATAAAAGTTTTAATGTAGGCGATATGCAATTGCTCAGCAACTTTACAGTAATAGACAAACAAGCAAAAGACTCTATCTTTAAAAAACACCAACTTAATTTTGGCGTAGGTATAGAATTGCCAACAGGTAAGCAAATCCAAAACGATTACGAGTTACTACAAAACTTTAGCTTTGGTTCTAAGAGTGTAGATTTCTTATTCAATCAATCGTATAGTTTCAGAATAAAAAATTGGATAATCAACGAATCTGTAAATTTAAAAATAAACACTTATAATAAAGAAAAATACAAATATGGAAATACTTATATCGTTTCTCTAATGAGTGCTTACTTAAAAGATTTTAACAAGTGCAGCATCAAACCATTTGTTGCACTAAGCTCAGATTTTAACGACAAAAACCTGCACAATAGTTTTATCCAAAACAATTCTGGTTACTATATGCTATCTACCATTTTAGGATTAGAAACATTAATCAAACAATGGAGTTTTGCGTTCAGTTATCAGCAACCAATGTATCAAATCACAACAGCAAACAACATACAACAAAAACAAATTTTCAACATTAATTTAAAATATAATATAAAATGAAAACAAATAAATTATTAGCACTATTAATTATAGTAGTAGCAACAGTAGTAATAGCATGCGAAAAAAATGAAGATGTAACACAACCAAGCATTGTCATTAATAGTCCAACAGCAGCACAAGAATTCAAAAAAGATTCAGTCATCATCAACTTTACGATAAACGACGAAGACATACACGAAGTTGGTTTTACCATCAACAGACTGTCAGACGATTCTTTATTGTACGACTATCCAATGACGCACTTACACAGCAATCCATATACTTATTTAGATACTTTATCTATTGTTGTTCCAGATCATACCGATGCTATTTTAACAATAACAGCAGTAGATCATAACGAAAATGAATCAAGTGCCGAAGTAGAATTTCACATACATCCAATGTAAAATTATTAAAAATATAAAAAATATAAAATGAAAACAAATATAAAATTTAATATTATAATATTCCTATCTGTTCTTCTAATGTCAGCTTGTTCAAAAGAGGAAGATATAAGTACCACTACAACTGGTTCATTCCAAGTTGTTTTAGAAAATGTGGTAGGAGATGATGCACTAGTTTTAAATAATGAAAGCTATGTTAATGCCAATGGAGATACATTTACCGTAACTAAGTTTAATTATTATATAAGTAATATTCAACTCATTAAAGAAGATGGAGCGTTCTATACTTATCCAAAGGATTCATCATTTTTCTTAGTAAAGGCAGATGATGCTGCGTCAAAAGAAATAGTGCTAAATAATATTCCAACAGGAAATTATAAAGGCATTAAATTTGTTTTAGGTATAGATTCACTAACCAATACAGACAAACCAATTGAAGAAAGGACAGGTGTTTTAAGTGGTTCAGAAGGAATGTATTGGGTTTGGAATTCTGGTTATATTTTCTTGAAAATTGAAGGGAGTTCACCACAAATAGACTCAACCACAACAAACCCAAATAGAAACTATAAATATCATATTGGTGGATTTGGTGGTTATAGTACACCTACAATAAATAATATAAAAGAAATTACAATACAAAGTTCTAATCCAGCTTCTGTAGGAGTTGTAAAATCAAACAAAACTACTCAAATGCATATAATGGCAGATGTTTTAAATCTATTTGAAACACCAAATACATTAAGTCTTGGAGCAAATCCTACCATAATGTTTAGTCCATTGTCTGTTCAAGTAGCTGATAATTATGCCGATATGTTTAGTTTCGATCATTTTCATAATCCAAACTAATTTTTATAATTAAAGAAGGTAAGAGCATAACAACTTGCCTTCTTTTTAAATTATTTATTATGAAATATATTAAATATATAGTATTACTTTTAATACTAGTAAGTGCTTGTAAAAAAGAAGAAAGTATAGAAGAACAAGCATTACTTAACTTGCCAGAAAAATTTGGAACACCTAAATATAATTTAAACAACAATCCAATTACACAAGAAGGATTTGAATTAGGCAGAAAATTATTTTACGATCCATTGCTCTCTTTAGATTATACTATAAGCTGTGCCAACTGTCATCAACAATATGCTGGCTTTGCTCACGCAGATCACGATGTAAGTCATGGAGTAGATGATAGAATAGGTACTCGAAATACGCTCGCACTACAAAATCTCATTTGGAAAAATGATTTCTTTTGGGATGGTGGTGTATTTAATTTAGACTTAGTACCATTAAATGCCATTACAAGTCATGTAGAAATGGATAATACGATAGATACAATTATTAATAGATTGTATAATAATTCAGAATATGTTACGCAATTTAAAAATGTATTTGGTACTCAAGCAATAACAGAAGCAACAATTTTAAAAGCACTCAGTCAGTTTCAAGCATGTCTAGTTTCTGTCAATTCAAGATACGACCAATATATTGCTGGCAATCAAAATGCTTTAACTACAACAGAAATTGAAGGACTACAACTCTTTCGGCAAAAGTGTGCCGCTTGTCATACAGAACCATTTTTTACAGACGGTTCATTTAGAAACAACGGCAATAATTTAGCAGATATTGGCAGAGAAGCAGTTACACTAAATCCAAACGATAAAGGTAAATTTAAGGTGCCATCGTTACGAAACATAGAGTATACTGCACCATATTTTCATAACGGAATAGCCAATTCGTTAAATCAAGTCTTAGAGCATTATGCAAATGGAATTATAGTAACTTCAACAACAGACAGTTTATTGATAAATGGAATTGCAATGACAGATAATGAAAAACTTAAAATAATTGCATTCTTAAAATCACTTACCGATACCGATTTCTTAAATGATGAACGATTTATAGATCCACATTAAAGTAAAAACAGTCCTTTATATTTGCATAGTAAGAAAAAGGACAATTTATAATAAAAAAGGAATGCCTAACAGTGTTCCTTTTTTTATTTGTACTTCAAACTTGTTTAATTTTTATTTGAGCATAACCTTCACTGCGTTACGGTCGGGCTATCACTACAAGTCCTCGCTCGTTTACAACATCGCTGTGGGCTTTCCGTTCTATCCCTTATGCAAATTGTGCTAATAAAACCAGAACAGCATAATAAATTATAACTATTTATGTCATTTACTGAATCACAGTCTCATTCGCAAGAAGACTCTGAGAATAAAAGTATTATAACGATTTTTATAGCATTGTCATAGTTTTAAGTGTTACGCAACTCAATTATTTTCACTTGGCATATTGTATATTGTTTATACTAACTTTAGTTTAATTTTAAAAATACATAAAAATAGTATAAGTATTTAATTTGGTATTATATTTTAGCAACTTAATAAGTGCGTAGCACTTCAACCTTATTAGAAATGATAGAAAATTTATAAAATACAGCGTAGCTGTATCACCTTTAAGATTCGTTTAAATCTAAATTATTAATAAACAGTATTTTATAATAATTATTAAACCGAACTCAGCTTACTAATTAAAAAAACACTATAAACTACTAATAAAATATTTGAAAATTAAAAATAATTGAGTACCTTGTTATAGCAAAAACTTACTGAAAAAATTACAGCAAGTTAATGCAGTTAATAAATAAGTTACCCGTAAGCGTAAAACAACGCTTCGTTAAAATAGACGATATTATGACAAAAAGAAATTTAATCCTATTTTTTTTACTGTTTGTAGCCATATTTTCATTTGCACAAAATTGTGATTGCAAAGCTAACTACGAATGGGTTAAGAAAACTTTCGAAGAAAATGATGCAGGATTTCAATATGCTTTAAAAACCAAAGGCGAACAATCATATGCCGACCACAATAAAAGGATTTTAGATAAAGTGCAAAATGTAAAAACACTTACCGAATGCACACCCATATTGTATGAGTGGTTAAATTTCTTTCGTTCAGGGCATGTTGCAATAAGTATTACTGAGCAATTCCAACAAAACAATGCTATAAAATCAGAAAAGCAATTCTCTAATTGGGAAACTTATACTATTAATACAGAAAATTTCAAAAAATATTTAGATAAAAAGAAAGATTTCGATTATGAGGGAATTTGGGAAACTGGACCATATACAATCGGAATTAAGAAAGAAGGCGATAATTATATTGGGTTTATTATTGAATCAGGTGTAGAAACTTGGACAAAAGAACAAGTAAAATTAAAAATTAGCATAACTGAAGACAACGCAAATGCTGTATTCTATATGCGTGACCATTCCGCGGTAGAATACAATAGTGTAACAATGACGGGAAACAACCATCTACAAATAGGTCATTTTACTCTTTCAAGAATTTATCCTAAAATTGAAGATGATCCTAAATACGCACAATATTTCAATGCTTTAAATGCAGAACAGCCATACATTGAAAAACTAAACGAAACAACATTATATTTAAGAATACCTTCATTTAATATCAGTTACAAAAGAAGTATTGACAGCATACTTAATGCGAATAATGAAAAATTACTAAGCATGAAAAATCTTATTATTGATATTAGAAATAATGGAGGAGGAAGTGATGCTTCGTATAGTTCAATTATACCATATTTATATACCAATCCCATTAGATCAGTCGGTGTTGAGTTCTTATCAACAAAACTCAACAACCAAAGAATGCTCGACTTTATTAGTAACTCTGAATATGGTCTTGATGAAGAAGATAAAAAATGGGCTAAAGAAGCATATGATAAATTAGAAAGTAAGTTAGGGCAATTTGTAAATTTGGATGAGTCCATAGTTTCAGAAGATAAAAAAGATACAATTTACCCTTTTCCACAAAATATTGGTATTATTATTAACGAAGCTAATGGTAGTACAGCAGAACAATTTTTATTGGAAGCTAAACAAAGCAAGAAAGTTAAACTCTTTGGTGTAACTACATTTGGAGTTTTGGATATTTCTAATATGTATTTTGTAGAATCACCTTGTAAAGAATTTCAATTAGGTTATTCGCTATCAAGAAGTATGCGAATACCAGACTTTACGATTGATGAAAAGGGGATACAACCAGACTACTATTTGGACAAAGAAATTCCACAATACGAATGGACAGACTATGTAAACAAAGTTTTGAACGAATAATAAAATGCATTAGCTAACATTGGTAACTTTTATAAATCTAGGTAAAAACTCACGCCAACTCAATTATTTTCACTTGACATATTGTATATTGTTTATACTAACTTTAGTTTAATTTTAAAAATACATAAAAATAGTATAAGTATTTAATTTGGTATTATATTTTAGCAACTTAATAAGTGCGTAGCACTTCAACCTTATTAGAAATGATAGAAAATTTATAAAATACAGCGTAGCTGTATCACCTTTAAGATTCGTTTAAATCTAAATTATTAATAAACAGTACCTAGCCAAAAGAAGGGCGAACATTGTGGTAGAAATTTCTCATTAAATAATTAACTTTACGCCATGTCAAGTGTTTTCTTCTGTATTTAAAAAGTAAAAACCAATATATTTATTGTTAAATTATTTATTCTACATCATTTTTCCTAGTGCTTGTGCATTGCTGTCTTCTTGTTGTAGTAAGTGGTTTTTAATATTGGTTCTTTCTTGTGCTGTTTTGTTTTGACTCAGTTTTTCTTTTCCTTGAATCTCTTCTACAACAATGTCAAAAGATTCAATTCCTTTTAATAAATTGTTTTTATAGGTATCATCTAGCGTTTTCCATTGTTCTCGATATTTTGGTTCGAAGCTGTTTATCATTTGTTCTAAAACAGCAATGCGTTGTTCATTGTTGGTATGTAGTTGTAGTTTTCCATAGCAATGTACTGCTACATAATTCCAAGTGGGTACATTTTTTTCATGTTCGTACAAAGTTGGAGAAATGTAGTGATGTGGTTCTTGAAAAATTACTAATGCTTCTTTATTTTCTATATTATTTAATTGATTATTTTGTTTACTTATATGTGATGTAAGTATGATGCTGTTATTTTGTTTGTTAATTACAAATGGTAGATGTGTAGCAATTGGTTTATTATTTTCTGTAGTAATTAAAATAGCAAATGGATACTGCTGCATAAAACTATGCAATTTATCTATATCTTGTTGCTTAAAGTGTTTTGGAATATACATTATTCCCAAGTACTTATCGTCTTAATAATTAATGAGTCGTTACCCAATGAGTCTGTAACTGCTGTTCTAATTTTTACATTACCACTTCCTGCAAACTCAATTAAGTTTTGTCTAGAGCCAAACACTTCTTTAGATGGTGCTTTGAATTTTGCTATTTGTTCCCATTTTCCTCTATGAAAGGCAAACAAAATTACATCGCCAACACTGCCATCTGGTTTTTTCACTACGATAGAAAAATCATCTGAACCATCGCCATCTACATCATTTTCGTTGAGTACATTTACACCAACGCAATTTGGAACTTCTATTTCAGGTAAGTCGAAATTGGTAAATGAAATTTTTGTTTTGGTAGTAATGTATTTTCCTGTGCTATCTTGCTGTGGTTTGATAATGATTAAGTCTTCATCTTCACCGTCGCCATTAAAATCACCTTTACTTTTTGACTCGCTTTCTTGAAACGATTCAAATAAACTAACCATATCTGGTCTGTTATCCGATTCTTTGTCGCTTTCTACAATAATTTTCCATTCGCCATTAATATTATCAAAAATTAAATAGGAATGATACACCTTAGCTTTGTTGTTGATATTCACCATTTTCAAGAACTCGCATTTGTACTCGCCAGTATCTGACGGATAGATACCAATTCTTCCAATAATTAATTGTCGATATGTTTTAGCTCCTTTAATTCTATATTTTTTAGTAGCCACTACAGAGTTGGCACTAAAATTTTTCTTATAGAACAATACATTATAATTATAAAAATTAATTAAATCATCAAAATAAGCAGTATCGTTGTGTACTGTATTCCACTCTTTTACAATATTAATAATCTGCTGTTGTTCTTCTGGCAATAAATCGTAGGCATGCTCTAAAGAATCTATTGCATTTTCGGCAGCTACATTTTTATTTTTATCGTTTTTACACGCTGTAGAATTAAAAATAGTTACTATTATCAAGATAAAAAATCCAAAACCAAAGAGTTTCTTCATATTTTGTTGTTTTTTTGTAAAGATATACAAAGTCAAGCATTTAAATATTAAACCATTAGTTCTTGTTTATCAATTTTAACAACTCATTAATGTATTTATCTTTATTAGCACTTAAAGAAAACCTTTTTTCTACAGATGCTCTAGCAGCTATACCTATAGATTTTCTTAGGTGAACATCATTAATTAATTTCAACAAATATTTTTCCCAATCATTTGTGTCATCGGCTAAAAAACTATCTACTTCATTTTGAATAACTACATTATTTGTACCATAAGCAGTTGCTACACAAGGAATTCCACAACTCATATATGCCAATGCTTTGTTACCACTTTTACCTAATACCCATTGGTCTTTTTCTAATGGATAAATGCCAATATCTATCTTCTTTAGGTCTTCAAATTCTGTAGTAGCATTCCATTCAATATTGTTTACTTTTAAATTTTTATGTTGGTATGGTGCATTGCTAATTACTAAAAATTCAATATTCTTTTCTTGCTGTAGTTTTAATAAAGTTGGTGCTACGATTTCTAAATATTTTAGTGTAGAATGTGTGCCTGTCCAACCTACAACTACCTTTTCTTTTTGTTGATGTTCTTTTATTGGTTGAAATTTTTGGGTATCATAACTTGCTAAAATAAGTGTGTTGTTTTTGTTGTACTGATTTACAAACTCTTGTAAGCTTGGTGATGATGTAAAAACAAAATTAGCATTCTTCATTAATATTATTGGTTTGTATTTTCCTTTGATTGCTTTATACCACCAACTGTTATTTGGAGATAAATAAATCATATCATCAATATCGTAAACAAATGATTTAGCTACTTTAGTAAATAAGTATTCTTCTATTGGTAAACCTAAAGGTGTAATCCAAAGGTGGTTGTATACTATATCAAACTGTCTTATGCGAAATAAATCTCTTAATCGTCTTAAATAACCTCTAGCTACTCCAAGTATTTTTTTTATATAATTTCCTTTTTTATAAATAACTGACCATAAGTCATCATCTATAAAAGAACTTGTAGTAATATCAAAACCAGCAGCTTCAAAAAACGGATAATATTGTTCGTACTTTAATCGTTGACTTGGTGCTTTTCCAAATGGATATGGTGATAAAAACAATATTTTTTGTTTACTCATTATCGTTTACATTTTTAAACCAAGAAGCGTAAAATAAATAATTATTGGCAATTCTTTCGTTTTGGTCTTTAAATGTTTCGCTGTCTAATTGCTTTACTTTTTTTGCAGGAACACCAGCGTAAATACTTCCAGCTTCTACTCTTGTATTTTCTAAAACTACAGCACCAGCAGCAATTAATGCGTTTTCTTCTATGTAGCAATTATCCATAATAATAGCACCCATACCTACGAGAACATTGTCTTCTATCGTACAACCATGCACAATAGCATTGTGTCCAATAGAAACATTATTGCCAATAATTGTTTTCGTCTTATTATAAGTACAATGTATCGTAGCATTATCTTGAATATTCACTTTATTGCCAATGACGATACTGTTTACATCACCTCTTACTACTGTATTAAACCAAAAACTACAATCATCACCACAAATAATATCGCCAACTAAAGTAGCATTTGGTGCTATAAAACAATTTTTGCCAATACTTGGTGTTTTATCTCTACAAGCGATAATAAATGACATAAATTTTCGTTTTTTATAAAAATAGAATTTTATCTACTATATTTAATCATGCTTAGAAGAAAAATTAAACCATTGCTTGTTTTATTAGCTTGTTTGATATTAATGAGTAGTTGTGCTGCTTATAAATCTAAAAAGTGTGGTTGTCCTACTTTTAATGGAAATAAGAAAAATTCATCACATTAATTAACTACAACTTTTCTTTTTCTAGTAACAAAGTATACACCTATCAAAATAATAAAAAGTGCAATAATATGAATAAATAAAATTTGTTCGCCAATAAATAATCCAATTATTACAGAAACTATTGGAATTAAATAAGTAGTCATTGTAGCAAATAAAGCAGATGTTCTTTGTGTCAATATATTAAAAAACACTTGAGCCATGCCAGTACCTAAAACGCCTAACAACAATAAATATTTTAAACTCTGCCAAGCTGCTATTGGGTTTACTTGTATTTGTTTTATTGTTCCTGAAAAAATTAAGTACGGAATAGTTACCAATGCTACTACAGAATATTGTACTAAAGCAATAATTAATGGATGGTTGTTTTGAAAGTATTTCTTAAAGATATTGGCATTTAATCCGTAGCACATAGTCGCTAACAATGGCAATATAATATGAATAGAAAATGGTTGATTATGTATGGCTTTAGTTTTAGATAGAATAATTAATCCAGCACCAAAAAAACCAATTAGAACACCGGAAATTTTATTTTTCGTGATAGGTACGCCAAAAAATAGAGCACCTAATAGCATTACAAATAATGGAGTAGTTGCATTCATAATTCCTACTAAACCACTTGCTACTTTTGTTTGTGCAAAGCAAAAAAATAAAGCAGGAAATAAGTTGCCAAACAAACCTAACAATGGTACAAATTTCCACTGCCATGGTTCTATTTTTATCTTTTTTAGATTAAGAAGAATAAAAGGTGTTAACGCCAAAAATGCAATAGACATTCTAAGTGCAGCTACTTGAATTGGATTAAAAAATAGCAATCCTTTCTTAATAAAAAAGAAAGAAAATCCCCAAATAATTGACAGACCGATAAATATTATCCAGTCTGGTGCTTTTATTTCATCATTACTTGTCAAAACGATGCAAAGATATTATTATTTATTACTAATATTGTTATGAATTGATGAATTGAAGAATGAGTATTTTTGATAGGATATTAGGTGATACTTCCTATGCTGACATTTGGGAACAGCTTCAAAAATATTTATTTACAAATAAGCGATGGTTACAACTGCTTACGCTTAAACCTATAGAAATTTACAAACAAGATACTACCTTTGAGATTGACACTGCAAAAGTAGATTTATCTATTCAGTCGTATGTAGAAAATATAGTTCAAAAAAGAATTGAGAATACTAGGCGATTACTAAGTTTTAATATTGCTAGTTGGAGTAAAAATACTACGAATTACAAGTTTAATATCTTACTCAAAGCAAAAGCTAACTATAAAGAAATTGGCAATTTCTTTAATTTTCATTTTGCAAAACAAACTTACGATATAGAGCCAAATAGATATAGTATTTATATAGATAGTTTTACTATATCATCTGTTGGTACAAAAGCAGAAATTGTAGTACCATTTAAAATTCATGCAAAATGGTGGAAATTTAAAAGAACAGTAGATGGCATTGCTACACTTATTTGTTCTTTGTCATTCAATCATCCTAGATATACTATTAGAACAAGAAACTTAAATTATACACTACAAACCGAAAGTAAAATGCTAAAATGGATTGATAGCAATTACCATCAAGAGATAGTAAAATCATTATCTGATTTTTTAGTATATGATTTTAGAGAAGAAATACAAAATGCCAAAATTTTAGCACAAGAACAAATCAATTCATTTCAAGAAGGCAACTCGTGGATTAGTGGTACTGTTAACGATTTACAATTGGAACGAATTACCATAGACTACGACGCACTTCGTGGTTTCTTTCTAGCTGAAGGCAATATAGAAGTATTGCGATAGTTTTTCTTTTTTTTCTTATTTTCGTTAAGAATTTAATAGCATGTACGAAAAGCAGTTTGAACACACTTCTAATTTAAAAGACAAACGAATTTTAATTACTGGTGGTGCTGGATTTATTGGTTCTAATATTGTAGAATATTCATTGCAACACCAAAGCAAAGTTACCGTATTAGATAATTTGGCAACTGGAAATATAGAAAATATAAATCCATTTATAAGCAATCCAAATTTTAATTTTATTAATGGCGACATTAGAGATAAAGACACTTGTTTAGATGCTTGCAACAACATAGACATTGTCTGTCATCAAGCAGCAATTGGTTCTGTGCCTCGTTCAATTAAAGATCCAATTACTAGCAACGAAGTCAATGTAAACGGATTTGTCAATATGTTGTTTGCTGCAAAAGAAAATAATATCAAACGATTTGTCTATGCGTCTTCTTCTTCTATTTATGGCGATGAAAAAACGCTTCCTAAAAAAGAAGACAAAATTGGCAATCCACTTTCGCCATATGCAGTAACTAAATATACGAATGAAGTATATGCTAAAGTATTTGCAGATTGTTATGGTATGGAATTAATTGGACTCAGATATTTTAATGTATTTGGTCCAAAGCAAGATCCAGATGGAGAATATGCTGCAGTAATGCCTTTGTTTATAAAAGCATTGCTACAAAACGAAGCTCCATTTATTAATGGCGATGGTGAACAAACCAGAGATTTTACTTTTGTACACAACGCAGTTCAAGCTAATGTTTTAGCAATGAGTACTACCAATCAAGAGGCATTGAACCAAGCATATAATGTAGCTGTTGGTGGAAGATATTCTATCAATTATATGTATGATGCTATTAAAAATATTTTAGGAAAAGATATTAATGCAATACATAGAGAAGCAAGAGCTGGCGACATTAGAGATTCGCAAGCAGACATTAGCAAAGCAGAAAACTTACTACAATATCAACCTGAATTTTCTTTTGAAGCAGGTTTGCCTTTAACCATTCAATACTTTAAAAACATTTTTAAATAATATCTATGGAAATTATACATTTCTTAATTGAGTTACTAACCAATACTAAAGAAATCATTTTAGGACTAACCTCACAATATCCAAATTGGATTTATGGCATTTTGTTTCTAATTATTTTTGTAGAAACTGGTTTAGTTATTATGCCTTTTCTTCCAGGCGACTCTCTTTTGTTTACTGTAGGAATGATTTGTGCTACAGCTGCTTCTGGACTAAACATTGCTATAGTTATTCCACTACTTATTTTTGCAGCAGTACTAGGAGATAATGTCAATTATTTTGTAGGAAAATTCTTTAGTGAAAAAATGTTGTCTATAAAATTTAAAGCAAAACCAATAGTAAAACAAGAGTGGATAGATCAAGTACATGAATATTTTGAGAAACACGGTACCAAAACTATTATTATTGCTAGGTTTATGCCAATTGTAAGAACCATTACGCCTTTTGTAACTGGTATTGGAAAAATGAATTATACTACTTTTTTACCTTATGATATTTTAGGTGGTGTACTTTGGGTAGGCAGTATTACTACCATCGGTTATTTCTTAGGTAATAATCAATTTGTAGAAGATAATTTAGAAAAATTTATTCTAGGCATTGTATTTATTTCTGTACTGCCAATGCTAATAAAAGGTGTACAAAGTGTACTACAAAAAAAGAAAAAGTAAAACATACAATGTTTGAAAAATATAATAAAATATACAATCATATTAATATTATTTATTGTAAAATCAAACAATCTTTATGCTGTTAATGATAGCATAGTGATAGACTCACTTTCTAATGATGAAATAAGGAAAGAGAAAAAAGACAAATCTGACAAAGAAGAAAAGACGAAAGAAGAAAAAGCAACTAATGCTTTTAAATGGATTTCTTATTTAAATTATTCTGACAGAGGTGATGGTATACAATTTAAAGGCGTTGATTTTTATAAACCTTTCGAAAATAAAATAATAGATAGTATTAATATTAAACTATTTAAACCATTTGATTGTACTGTTGATTCTTGTACTACACTAAAGAAAGCACAAAAATTTGGTAATAAAATTCATTTTAACAGCAAGATTTGGCAAGTAAAAAAAGATTTGCTATTTGAAACTGGCGAAAAAGTAAATCCATTGGTGTTTGCAGATTTTGAACGATTGCTTTGGGAAAGTGGACGATATAAAGAAATTCATATACTACTAGAATCAATTGATAGTAATAATGTGATTGTTCATATTATTGTACAAGACAAACTTTCTTATACACTTTATGCAGGTTATAGTAGCGAAAGTTTAATTATTGGTACTACAATTAGTAATTTCTTTGGATTGCCAAATTCTTTAAATTTAAACACCAGCTTTAATAGTAATAAAAACAATATAATAACTTTTAATGGAAACTATTACTACAATAACATATTGGGTTCTAGAATAAATTTTAGAGATAAATTTACTATTGATAAATATAATAAATTCAATTACATTTCTCTAGGAAAAGATTTTATTTCACTCAAAACAAAATGGGCTTTTAAAATTAACTATCAGTTTGGCAATATTACTACGAGTTTGAATAATAACATAAGAGATGAAAGCAGCTTGGTAAAAACTAAATCGCATTATTATGGAATTTGGTTGGCGTATGCTATTCCATTAAACAGATTAATGGCAACCAGAAATAATAAAATGAAATTTGTAATGGGTTTAAAAATAAATCGAGACAATTACAAAGACCGACCTTTTATTATTGATAGAAATTATAGCAAACAATTTGTAAATACTAGCAATTATTTATTTGGATTAGGATTAGCCAACTGGGATTATTACTTATATAAAAATGCATTTTTTGTTGATATTCCGGAATACTTACCTAAAGGTTTTAATATGAGTATTTGGATTGGTCCGCAGATAGATGAAATTTTTGGCAGAAGAAATTATTTTTATTCTAATTTAAATTATAGTAAACAATATAAAAAATTTGGTTATTTAAATTCTTCTATTACTTATAGTGGATTTTTAAAAGAAAGAAAAGGCGAGCAAATGCTAGTGAGTGTACAAGAGTCTTGGTTGTCTAATGCACTTTCGTTTGGTAAAAAGCAACAATTTTCTTTTAGACAAATTATTAAAAGCAGTTTTAATTATGGTTTTTTCACACCAACCGACAGATATTTTGGTGTAAATGAAACTAGTGGCATTAGAGGTTTTTATTCGCCGAACCTAAGAGGTTCTAAAAGCTATACCATTAACTTAGAAAGCGATTTATACTTAAATAGAAAAGTGGCTTTATCAAAAGGAATGGTTTATGCTTTTGCAGACTTAGCATGGTTGAGTCCGAATGATAAAACGCTAATACTACAAAGTAATTTTCAGTATGGTGTAGGTGTAGGTTTGCGTTTTAGAAGTGTAGACTTAGGTATGCCATTTTTAGATTTTCAGTTTGCATTCTATCCAAATGGGAAAAACTATGGCGTTAACTTATTTCAGTTTAAATTATACGAAAGCAACTTTTATGCCATACCAACCAACAATATGTTTTTCGAAGATCCAACTATAAATTCTTTTATTGGAAATTAAATTATTTATAGAAAATTTATATTTTTTCTAGTATAAATTTCATCAGCTATTTCTGTTGGCGATAGTAAAGCTATCTGTCTAAAGATAGTTAGTATCGAAGTTTAATCCAAACTTATTGTTTAACTAAAGATTAGTCGTCAAGTAGGTTTTTATTATTGTGAGAAATAAAGATTATTGTCTTACTTAAAATTGCGATATCAATTTTCAAAGGTCGGGAAATATCTATTAGAGGCAATAATTCCTCCCAAATTTCAATTGTCCGATTTTCATTGTCCTTTAATCGTAATAAAACTGAATTTTTGGTTTTTTTTATTTCATAGTCGGTCGTTTCAATTACTAACTTTTTACCTCTTTTAATATCTACAAACTTCAAAATATTTTTCCAAGAAACAGCAATAAAGAGAATAAAGAAAAGTCCAAGAGTAAAAAGTCCACGGCTTACAAAATTGTCAGCAGGTCGATAACCAAAAAGAACAAACAAAATTGGTCCAACTATCACAAGAATAAATAATGCAACACAAAACACAAATCCTACAATAAACGAGATATTAATATCCTGTTTAAGTATCGCCTTGTCCGTTTTAGTTAATTCTAATTCCTGCATCAAAGTTGTCTGTTGTTTTAGCTTGTCCTAATTTATTTTCAACTTACAATTTTAAGTTGTTGGTTGTCCATTTCGTATTTTTTCAAAAGTACATATAAACAACTCATAATTTGTTATGCCTATCTTTATTAATTTGTACTAATATTATTTATTATAGTATAGACCATTCCAAACATATTTCGGAACCTATTGATAAAAGACGATGAAATAAATTTATAATATAATTATATAATATCACATTAGTATTTTTAAAGGAATTCTAAGTATGCAACAATTTATAATTACTACAGCACAAATTAAAGAGGCGACCGAAATCAGCAATATTTTAAATGAAGTATTAGATGAAGACCAACACCAACTGTTTAATTTTAAAAATAAAATAAACATTAAAGAACAAGAAGATTATATCCGATATATAAACAATAAAAAAGGGTCAGTCTTTTTAGTTGCTTCAATAGAAAATAAAATAATAGGTTTTTTAGATTTTATTAGTGATGAAAAAAATGATTTTGGAACAATGGGAATTATAATCCAAAAAGCATATCGTCAGAATGGAATTGCTTTTAAATTATTGTCTGAACTATTAAAGAGAAAAACGGTTACTACTATAAATACAGAAGTCTTAGCTACCAATCAACCAATGATACATTTCTTACAAAAGAACAATTTTGTTCTCAATACAACTTTTAATAAAACAGTAGATTTTAATAATCAAAAATTGAGTGTGTTATTAATGGCACGAGAAACAGTTTAAAGATTTGCTTAGCACTTCACAAAAGCAATAGAAAAAATTAGAGCACTTACAAATCTATCTCTACAGTAGTGTTTAATAAATCGTCTAAGTTTTCTCGGCGTCTTATTAAGTGTGCTTTTCCATCTTTTACTAAAACTTCTGCTGGTCTATATCTCGAGTTATAATTAGATGCCATAGAAAAACCATAAGCACCAGCATTGTGAATTACCAATATGTCGTTTTCTTTTACTTCGTTTAATTTTCTATCCCAGCCAAAAGTATCTGTTTCACAAATATATCCAACAATAGTATATATTCTATTCGTTCCTGTTGGATTAGAGATATTAGTAATGTGATGATAAGCATCGTAGAACATTGGACGAATTAAATGATTTTGTCCAGAGTCAACGCCAGCAAAAACAGTAGACATGGTTTGTTTAATTACATTAACTCTTACAGCTAAAAAACCACTTTCACTCACTAGAAACTTTCCTGGTTCAAAAATCAACAATAAATCTCTGCCATAGTTTTTGCAAAATTGATTAAACCTTTCACTTATTTTTTTACCTAACTCTTCAACATCTGTATCAATATCATTTTCGCTGTACTTTACTTTAAAGCCAGAACCAAAGTCTAGAAACTGTAAATCAGGAAAACTCTTAGCAGCATTAAATAAAATATCGGCACCTTGTAAAAATACATCTACATCTTTAATTTCAGAACCAGTATGCATATGCAAACCTTCTACAATTATTTGGTTGCTTTTTACCACGCGTTCTACATGTCGCATTTGATATACCGAAATACCAAACTTAGAATCGATGTGTCCAGTAGAAATTTTAGAATTTCCACCAGCCATAATATGTGGATTAATACGAATACAAACTGGATAAGAGTTGCCATATTCATGTCCAAATTGTTCTAATATAGAAATATTATCTATATTAATTTTTACACCAAATTCTACAGCTCTTCTAATTTCATCAATATTCACACAGTTTGGCGTATACATAATTTCTTGTGGAGCAAAACCAGCTTTTAGTCCTAATTGTACTTCTTGTATAGAAACTGTATCTAAATGAGCACCTAAACTTTTTATATATTTTAATACATTAATATTGCTTAAAGCTTTACATGCATAATGAATATGCACTCGTGTGTCTTTAAACGCATTCATTAATCTGTTATAATTTTTTTCTATGGTATTAGCATCATAGATATACAAAGGCGTACCAAATTCACTACAAATATCTAGTACAGAAACGCCACCAATTTGATATTGATTATTAGTCAGTTGCATAGCGTACAAAGATAGGAATAAGTAGTGAGATTTTGAATATTGTGTATTCTATTAACAAAGGATTAATCAATTTGTAGGAAGTACAAACTTATAAACACCTTTTTCGTCTACAGTTGTATTTATAAGTGTGTGATTTTTTTCAAAAAACTGATAGTATTGTACCATTGGTTTCCAAAGTGAAAAATAAGGATGCGTTTTACCAAAAGAATTTTCTAGTGCTTTAATGTTAGGTGCGGTCATTTTACAAGGATAGATTTGTATAGGTATATTTTTGTTTTGTTTTTTATAATATAAATTACAGATATAATATAATTCTTTTATCTTATTATTGCCAATTGCAATACAACCAATACTTACATTGCTTCCGTGAATATAAATATCAGAACCAATTTTAGCTTCATTAGCATTGACTATTTTATCTCTTTTATTTGGATAGTTAACGCGCATTGATAAAAAGAATTGACTAGCAGGATTAAATAAATCTATTTCATAAAATCCTTCTGGAATTTGCTTGTCGCCTTCTTTGTGTTTTGGTCCTAATTTTCCTGAAAATGCTGTAAATTTATAAGTAGCAATCAATTGTAATTGCTTTGAATTACTTGCCCAAAGTTCTAATTGTTGTTCTTTTTTAAATGCTCGTAGAAATAAAAAATTAGGAATGGTATCTATCTCTTTTTGCTGTAGAATAGGTACTAATATTGTATGATAAGCCAATGCTGCTTGTTCTGTTCTACTTAAGTTTTGCATATTGTTTTGTCCACAACTTTTGATAGAAAATAAACAAAAAAATCCTAGTAATAGTTTCATCTTCAATAATAACTCTAAAACTGTATTTTTATTTGCTAATAAATATTAATTATAAAATTTATAATGGATAATTATTTTATATTTTATCGTCCTGAAAATTTCACAGTATAACGGAGAATTTTAACAGGAATCTATCTTAAGCACACATTAGATTTCGTATATTTTTTGTTCCTCAAAATTACGAAGAATGAAAGCAAAGATGTAAGAGATAATAGATTTTACATTATTGGGTTTCTCAATGTGATAATAAATTCTAAGCATATCGTATCACAAAACTTCTTGTAAAATTTTAATGCTGTTTAAACTATGAAATTCTGCCAAGTGTATTTTGTAGTAGTTTGTCCAAATGTCTAGTAATTTTGTTCTATTGATTTTACTTAAACTACTAAACGAATTGCTAGTAACAAAACTTAAAAATTGATGCATTAATAAACTATCTTCTATCGATAAATTTTGATGTCGAGTATTTGGCATTTTTTCAAACTCACCATTTACCATATTAAAGTATGGTTGATGAATAGAATAATTATTCAACGGTTCAAATCCAAGATAAGCAGCCAATTGGTAGAAAAACAATAAAGGCAAGTGTGCTAACTTTTCATCACTATAATCTATCATAATAAAAAACTGTTCTACATAATTGTATAGTGCTTGGTTTTCTTCTTGTTCTCGTACACTTTTATTCAATAATTCACAAGCAAATAACAATATAGCTTGCTTACTAAAATCGTTATTGATATGTAAATACAAATTGGCTAAACTAAATTCTTTTACATTGAATAATGATTTATTTTGTTTTAAATAAATATCTACAGTAATAATATATGATGGTTGTATAATACTTGCTTTATTGTATCTCGATTTTCGTACACCTTGAAACAACAACGAAACCAAACCCATTTGTTCTGTATATACTTTGGCTATGATACTAGCATCAGCATACTTTGTAGTCTTTAATACAATAGCTTTGGTTTTAGTAAGCATAACTTGCAGTAGGTTTGTTCACAAAATAAAGTAAAAATTATCAAAACCATTATGTAGTGTTGTCATTCCTAATCGATTGAAAAAACTCTAGGTAAATTTTCTAGAATGACACTTGAATTTACACGAGTACTTCTAATGAAAAAACACAAACTTAGTACTTACTTTTTCTTTCTTGTCATCAGAAGCAGCTAATATCAAATACACACCAGAAGCAGCTCTTTGTCCATTGCTCAACAAACCATTCCAAATAGCTTGTCCACCTAAAGCATAAGTTTCATAAACTAAGTTGCCAGCAGCATCTGTAATTTTTACTTGACAATTATTCGGCAATCCTTTTATCGCAATATCTCCAGAAAAATTTGGATACACAGGATTTGGATATACCATTACTTTATCATTAGCAGAAGAAGTAGTTAATGCTTCGCCTCTATAAGTATTAATACCTTTACTTGTACCAATTATTACTTCGCCATTATCTGGATTAATTGCCAGTGATCTAATTTCATTCGACAATAAAGGTGAGTTGTTAGTAGTAAAATAATGTAGTGTAGTTCTGCCATCATCGCTAACCAAATACAAACCAGTATTAGTGCCAATCCATTTTCTATTGCCTGCATCAACAGCAATGCAAGTTACGGTTTGGTCTTCTAGTAAGTTATCGCAAAAACCAGAACCATCATTTCTATCAATACAAATTTGTTCTGCAGGACAGTTGTAATCAATAGCACTTCCTGCACATGCAATAATAGCAATACCTTGTGGTGTGCCTAACCAAATAATACCATCTAAATCTTTTGCCATACATGTAACATGATTGGTTGGTAAGTTGCCCAAGTCTTCACCAGCAGCATAGTTCACATATCTATCGTCAGAAACATCATCTATCGTATTATTGTGATTAAAAACAACTAAGCCACCACTGCTGCTATTTTTTGCAATCCACACTTGATTGTAATCATCTATTACCACATCTTTAGTTAATGCACCATTTAAAAAATTAGTTCTAAAGTAAGTATAAGTGCCATCATTTTTTCTACATAAAATTGGTTCGGCAGAGTAAGCATCTGCCATAAAAATATTTCCTTGTTGGTCTATATCAGAACCTGTTAATCTGTATTTGTCAATATTGTTTATTCTATAATATTTTGGAGCTACTATAGTTTTAGTATTTACATCAAACTCAAATAAACCAGTGTAGTGAGCACCAAATAAAACTTTATTTTCTGCAGGAATTGGTTGTACTATAGAAATATCTGCAAAGTTAGAAAGTAAATCAGTGTTGTAAATATTGTAATTTGTCCAAATTAAATCTTTAGCAGTATAAAAACCACTATTTTGTCCAACAGGATTCCAATTAATACTAATATTAGAAGAAGCAACATACAATATACCATTCATAAAAGCCATTTCTTTACAAGTAATATTTGCTGGTCCATTTGGATAAATAGCTTCTGAATTGTTTAAGTCGTGATGTTTGATTAAACCTCTATACAAATCTGCATGCCAAATTTTTCCATATTGGTCTTCTATAATTTCTAAGGGATAAGCTATATTAAATTGACTAGCATTAAAATCGAAAGCAGTACCATTATAAGTGCCAATTCTTACAGCACTAGAATTGTTATTGTGCTGTACTATGTGTAAATGATTGTTGCTTGTATTCAAATCTTTGGTATAAAAAGTTGGTGTACTTAAAAACAAACTCCAAGCAGTTCCATTATAACTATATAAAGCATCATCTTTAGCAATAATAATTTGATTGTTGTATTTAGTAATTGCATCAACACTACCACTACTTATTCCATTGTTTAATAATTGCCAATTATTAAAATTTAATAAATTACTATTATTTATATTGCCAACATATACGCCATTTGCTGTCGTAGCATAAATTAGATTATCATCAACATAAATATCATTTACTTTCAAATAACTACTACCTGTATTAAATAAGTAAGATGCTTTTATTTCTTTGTTGATTAAGTCAATTTCAACCACACCAAAACCAGTTGCTAAATAAGCAAAACCATTTGATATAGCAATATTATAAATTGTTTTATTTGCAATAATATTGGCATCTTTTAAAAAAGGCAAATTGGTAACTTTTCCGTTTATAACTAAATCTATATTTGAGTTGTTATAAGAAACAATTAAAATACTATTGTCAATATCATAAGCAATTTTATTTGATTCAATTTCTGATAAACCATTTACTTTGGTATATTTTTCTATATAACTATTTTGTTTATCTACGCTATATAAACCACTTACAGCAGCACAATAAATATTATTATTACTTTGGCATACGCTTACAGCATTAGCATAAGGCAACTGTGTTGTCCAAGTTCCAAGTGGTACTTGCTGGCTTTTACTTAAATAAAAACAAGCAATAAACAATAAAAACAATATTCGTTTCATCTAGTTCAAAGCTAATCAATTTTAACGAGATAATTTATGGATAAAGAAGCAATACACCTAATAGAAATACAAAAAACGCAAACAAAACTGATTTTCAAAAATGAATAAAAATGATTATCTTTGTTAGACATAGTTTTGAAAAATGGAAACGGTTAATATAAAAGCACATACAATAGATGCATCTCAAGTAGAAGCAATTAAAGCTTTTATGAAGGCACTAAAAATAAAATTTGAACTTACAAAAGAACAAAGTCCATACAATACTGATTTTGTAAAAAAAATTGAACAAGGAGATGAAGATTTAAAAAAAGGAAAAGGACGGAAAACAACTGTTCAAGAGTTAGATAAGCTATGGAAATAATATTGCTTCCAAAAGCAGATGAAGATCTTGAGTATTGGATTAAAACAGGAAACAAATCAATCCTAAAAAAGATAGCAGAATTAACCAAATCAATTATAGAAAATCCATATGCTGGTATTGGAAAACCTGAAGCATTAAAATATAATCTTGCTCCAAAATGGTCAAGAAGAATTAATAAGGAACATCGGTTAGTATATCTCGTTCAAGATAATATATTATATGTTTATTCTCTTAAAGGACACTACGAATAAAACTCAAATTACAAACACTTATTTATATACTTGATTATGTGTATCTTTGCACACCAAAGATTTAAGACAAATACGAATGAAGTACAAAGAATTTAAACAGTATAACGCTAGCGAAATTGAAAAACAAATTGCCAACTTCTGGAATGACGAAGATATATTTAAAAAAAGTGTAAGTACAAGAGCAGATAGTCCAGCTTTTGTTTTTTACGAAGGACCACCAAGTGCCAACGGAATGCCAGGTATTCACCATGTATTGGCAAGAACTATTAAAGATATTTTTTGCAGATTCAAAACAATACAAGGGTTTCAAGTACAAAGAAAAGCAGGTTGGGATACACATGGTTTGCCAATAGAACTACAAGTTGAAAAATCTTTAGGCATTACTAAAAAAGATATTGGCACAAAAATTACCGTTGAAGATTATAATAAGGAGTGTAGAAAAGAGGTAATGCGTTTTAAAGATAAGTGGGATGATTTAACCAAAAGAATGGCTTATTGGGTTGATTTAGATGATCCATATATTACTTATGAAAATAAATATATAGAGAGCGTATGGTATTTATTAAAAGAATTATATAAAAAAGAGTTTTTATATAAAGGATTAAAAATTCAACCATTTTCTCCAGCAGCAGGAACTGGTTTAAGTTCTGCTGAATTAAATATGCCAGGAGCTTATCAAGATGTAAAAGATGTGTCTTGTATTGCACAATTTTATATTAAAGAACAAGATAATCTAACAGCAAAAAAACTATTTGATGCAGCTGATGGTGTTTTGGTTTTCTTAGCATGGACAACTACTCCTTGGACATTGCCTTCTAATACTGCATTAGCTGTAGGAAAAAATATTGATTATGTTCAAATCAATACAATAAATCAATATACCAACGAAAAAATTTCTGTGGTATTGGCTAAAAATTTAGTAGCTAAATATTTTAATGCAGAAAACGAAACCAAAGATTTTTCTACTTATCAAAATGATGGAAAAAATATTCCTTACTACATTGTTAATGAATTTAAAGGAAGCGATTTACTAAACATTCGTTATCATCAACTACTCAATTATGTGCAACCAGAAAATGGCGATGCGTTTAAAGTAATTAGTGGCGATTTTGTTACTACAGAAGACGGTACAGGTATTGTTCACATTGCTCCAAGTTTTGGTGCAGACGATATGAAAGTTGCAGATGAAAACGGAATTGGCAGTTTGACTTTAGTAGATAGACAAGGTAAGTTTGTTGATGAAGTTACAGACTTTGCTGGCAGATATGTAAAAGACTATACTGATGATCCAAATTATGTTGATGTTAATGTTGATATTGTAGTAAAACTAAAAAAAGAAAACAAAGCATTTAAAGTAGAGAAATACGAACACAACTATCCGCATTGTTGGCGAACAGATAAACCAATTATATATTATCCATTAGATTCTTGGTTTATAAAGGTTACAGCAGTAAAAGATAAATTAATCGAACATAATAAAACAATTAATTGGAAACCAGAAAGTACAGGAACAGGAAGATTTGGTCAGTGGTTAGAAAATTTAGTCGATTGGAATTTATCGCGTACAAGATTTTGGGGAACACCTTTGCCAATTTGGAGAACGCTTTTCGATGAAAAAAATCCAACAGAGAAAGTGCAAGAAAAATGTATTGGAAGCATAGAAGAGTTGCAACAAGAAATTCAAAAAAGTATTGATGCAGGAATCATGATTGAAAGTCCATTTAAAGACAAAGACATTGATTTACACAAACCTTATGTAGATGATATTATTTTGGTAAGCGATGATGGCAAACCAATGTACAGAGAACAAGACTTAATTGATGTTTGGTTTGATAGTGGTGCAATGCCTTATGCACAATGGCATTTTCCTTTTGAAAATAAAGAAGCGTTTGAAAGAAATTTTCCAGCAGATTTTATTGCAGAAGGCGTTGATCAAACTCGTGGTTGGTTTTATACATTACACGCAATAGCAGTAATGTTATTTGATTCTGTTGCTTATAAAAATGTAGTATCTAACGGATTGGTATTAGATAAAGAAGGCAATAAAATGTCTAAGCGATTAGGCAATGCTGTTGATCCATTTGAAACTATTGAAAAATATGGTGCAGATGCTTTGCGTTGGTATATGATTGGCAACGGACAACCTTGGGATAATCTTAAATTTAATATAGAAGGTATTGTAGAAACGCAAAGAAAGTTATTTGGTACGCTATATAACTCGTACAACTTTTTTGCTATTTATGCTAATGTAGATGGATTTGAATACAATAAAAAACAAACAGTTCCTTTTGAAAATAGAGCAGAAATTGATAAATGGATTTTATCAAGATTGAATAATTTAATGGCAACAGTTACAGATGCATTTGAACAATACGAACCAACAAGAGCTGCAAGAGCAATTGACGATTTTGTTATTGATGATTTATCCAATTGGTTTGTTAGATTAAGTAGAAGAAGATTTTGGGATAGCGAATCTACTCAAGATAAAAAAGCTGCCTTCGAAACTTTATTTGAATGCCTACTACAAGTCAGTCAGTTAATGAGTGCAATTGCACCATATTTTGCAGAGTGGTTGTATAAAAATCTAACAGATGATAATTCATCATATACAGAAGAATCTATTCATCTTACACATTTAGTAAAATCAAATGATAATTTTATTGATGAAAGCTTAGAACAAAGAATGGACTATGCAAAATCAATATGTTCATTAGCACTATCACTCAGAAAAAAATCAAAAATAAAAGTAAGACAACCACTACAAAAAATATTAATTCCTGTATTAGATAAAAACTTTGCAGCACAAATAGAAAAAGTAAAATCATTAATCTTATCAGAAATAAATGTAAAAGAAATTGAACTAATAGAAGATGCATCTGGAATTATATCTAAAAAAGTAAAACCAAACTTTAAATTGCTAGGAAAAAAATTAGGTAGCAAAATGAAAGAAGCGAACTTATTAATACAAGCAATGACCAACGATGAAATTACTCAATTAGAACAACAAGGTACATTTGGCTTAATTATTGATGGAGAAAGCTTTGTAATAACTAGAGAAGAAGTAGAAATAATTTCTGATGATATTGAAGGTTGGTTAGTAGCTACAGACAACGGAATTACTGTTGCTTTAGACATTCATCTATCTGATGAACTACTTGCAGAAGGTTATGCAAGAGAAATAATTAACAAGGTACAAAACGAAAGAAAAGAGATGCAATTAGAAGTTATTGACAAAATAATAATAAATGTGCAAAACCAATTGGTTCTCAATAGTGTTGTGCATGATTTCAATTCATATATTTGCACCGAAACTTTATGTGAACAAATTTTGTTTCATGATAATTTATCGAATGCAAAAGCGTTTGATATAAATGGACAGAATTTATTAATGACAATTTTAAAAAGTTGATTATGGCAAAAGTAACCAAAAAGCCAGCTGCAAAAAAAACAGCTCCTGCAAAAAAAGCAGCTGCAAAAAAAACTGCGGCAAAGAAAGCAGCTCCAGCTAAAAAAGCGGTAGCAAAAAAAGCAGCACCTGCTAAGAAAGCAGTAGCTAAAAAGCCAGCAGCAAAGAAAGCAGCACCTGCAAAAAAAGCAGTGGCTAAAAAGCCAGCAGCAAAGAAAGCAGCACCTGCGAAAAAAGCAGTGGCTAAAAAGCCAGCGGCTAAGAAAGCAGCTCCAGCAAAAAAAGCAGTAGCTAAAAAATCTGCGGCTAAGAAAGTAGCACCTGCAAAAAAAGCAGTAGCTAAAAAGCCAGCGGCTAAGAAAGCAGCTCCAGCAAAAAAAGCAGTAGCTAAAAAGCCAGCGGCTAAGAAAGCAGCTCCAGCAAAAAAAGCGGTAGCTAAAAAACCAGTGGCAAAAAAAGCAGTAGCTAAAAAAAAAAAGTAACACCAACTAGTTTAGAAAGAGTTGTTACTAAGAAAAAAGTTTCTGTAAAAAGCAGAGGAAGCGAACAATATCACCATAAAGAGCTGAAACCACTCTCTAAAGATGAGTCGTCTTTAAAAAGATATAGCGATAAAGATTTAGCAGAGTTTAAAGAATTGATTTTAAAGAAAGTTAAGTACGCACAAGAAGAAATTGCTTTTTACCAAGACCAAATTAAAAATTCTAACGAAAGCGAAACTAAGTTTGCTAGCTTAGACGATGGTTCATTAACTGCTCAACGAGAAGCCATGAATCAAATTGTAGCTAGACAGCAAAAGTTATTGGTACATTTAGAAAATGCACTCGCTCGTATAGAAAACAAAACTTATGGTATTTGTAGAGAAACTGGCAAATTAATTAGTAAAGCTCGACTAAAAGCGGTGCCACATGCTACGCTGAGTATCGAAGCAAAGAAAAATCAAAAATAGCTTAGTTAATTGTTTATATTTGCACTCAAATTTTTTTCATGAGTAAGAGAACAATCGCTATACTTACTGTTTTTATTTCTTTGTTGATTGATCAGATAGTTAAATTCTTGGTTAAACTTAATATGACGCTAGACCAAGAGTTTGCTTATATTGGCAATTGGGCAAAAATTCATTTTGTAGAAAATGAAGGCATGGCTTTTGGTTTAACTTTAGGTAGCGATTGGTTTAAACTCTTGCTAACACTTTTTAGAATAGTTGCCGTTATTGGTATTAGCTATTACTTGCATTTACAAATTAAAAAATCAGCATCAAAGAAAGCACTAATCTTTTGCTTAGCACTGATTTTGTCAGGAGCAATAGGCAATATAGTAGATAGTATTTTTTATGGTGCAATTTTTAGCGAGAGTTCGTTTACTCAAGTAGCCACACTTTTTCCAGAAGGTGGAGGATACGGAAAACTGCTACACGGAAAAGTAGTAGATATGTTTTCATTTTCCTTGTACAAAGGAATATTACCCAACTGGATTCCATTTAAAGGCGGAACTTATTTTGAGTTCTTTGCTTATATATTTAATGTAGCAGATGCTTGCATCACCGTAGGCGTTTTTGCACTATTCCTTTTTCAGAAGAAACTATTTGATGAAAATTAATATTATACTTAAATAAAATATCTAATTTTATATTTTTTCTTTTTTGACATTTTTTAAGCTAACAATCTTTAAAAATATTTTAAATTAGCAATCGTAGCTGTTATTTAATGAACGATTTTTATTTAAGTGTTTACGATGTTGTTAGAAAAATACCAAAAGGTAGCGTTTGTACCTATGGAGATATTGCTGCATATTTAAGCACTAAATCAGCTGCACGGCAAGTTGGCTACGCTATGAATAAAGCTCACACCATTGCACCTAAAGTTCCAGCACATAGAGTAGTCAATAGAAATGGACTGCTTACAGGAAAAAATCATTTTGAAATGCCAACGCTCATGCAAGAACTTTTAGAAAGCGAAGGTGTTATTATTAAAGACAATCAAATACAAAATTTTGAACAAATAAAATGGATACCATTAAAAGAATTAGCTTAATTTTTACTATTATTTTTTGTACAAATATATATGCACAAAATAATTTTGTAATATGGCAAGGGTTTGAACACACTTGGAAATACAATCATCGTTTAAATCGTTTAGGTGACTATATTGCACAAAGTAGTTCTAGTTCTAGCAATGATAAGCATATTTATTCATCGGTTCATGCTTCTGCATCTGGAGTTGGAAAAGACACAGCAACATTTAAGACCAACTTTGCAGAAATAACTAATACTAATATTAATTGTTTTTCTGGAAAATTGTCTATTTCATTAAATGGCAAACAAGGAGAATTGTGTAGTGTTAGCAGAGTTATTTTGTTGCCAAAAAATATCATTAATAAATGGAGTGAAACAGCAGTGGTGTTTAATGGTTTTGATTTGATTTCAGAATCTGGAGCAGATAAATTACAAATGATTAAAATAAATTTTTCTGATGTAATGCCAAGCAAATACAAAGATACCATGCAAGTAAAAGTAGATATCGACTTAGTAGTAGATTGTAAATCTTTTGAATGTAATAGGTTTTATAAAAAATTTGAATATACTATAAATTTATATTATTTAATTTTAGGTGCAGACCAATATCAAATGCATACTACTAGCGAAGATTATAATCAAACGATAGCTTGGTCTAAAAAAGAAACAACACCAAAATATGTATTGCATAAAGAAATTAAAGGAGATTATAAATATAGTCAAGGTATTTTAACATTTAAAAGTATATGTGTTGTTTTAAACTCAGAACATTGGTTACTGAGTTATGCTAACGCAATAGAAGCATGTAATTATAATAAAAACTCTGGATTAATGCAGTTCAACCATAGGTCGTATTTACAACAATATGAAAATGAAATGAACAAAGCATCTACACAAGCCAAATTTTCTTCTAAACAAAAAGGTTGGGCTTTACTACAAGGCACTATTCAATTAATACAATTTAAAAAAGGAGAAATTGTACATAAAAACAGAACCGATTATATTTTTTGGAAAGGCATGAATAAAAAAGCACATTCTGACTTATCAAAAAACATAAAAACCTATACTATACAAAATAAATAATATTAATATTTAGCATATTTAATTAATAAACTAAATGACCTACAATAAATTTAGTGAGAACAAATAAAAAAGCGTTAAACAAAGATTACTGTTTGAGCGTAGCGAGTTTTAAGATTTGTAGCTTTTTTAGGAGGTTCGAGTGTAAAGAATTCCTGTCTACCGACAGGTAGATATTGCAGTCTTGATTTTTTGCTACTTTTGTATCTAGACAAAAGTAGGTGCAAATAAAGTTATAATGCTTATTTTGTTATAAACACACATCAAGGTATGATAAATAAAAAGCAGATATTCGATAATTTAGTAGTTAATCAGTATACTATTTATAATAATTTATTTACTAATTTACCTTACGAAAAAATGCAAAACATAGGAATGTTACTTCCAATTTTGTATAACAACAGTCAACAAGGATTTACTAATCACTTAACACCATTACAAATTGTAGAAGATTTCTTTACTCGATATACCAATATGAATACCGAAGAAGAACAAATTAATTTTTTATTTAAAATTATTCAATATATAGAACGACAAGTTGTTTTGTTTGACAGTATCGAAGATGCACACTTTAAAGAATTGGTACAGTTGTTCAATAATACTACATTTCAAGACGATTTAAACTACAGTCATACTCAGCATAAAACAAAAGCACTATTTGATAAGTTGGCTAACTTTAGTGTTCGTTTGGTGTTAACAGCACATCCAACACAGTTTTATCCACCGTATGTATTACATATTATTCAAAAACTAAGAGATGCAGTAACCAATAATCAATTTACTACAATAGACGATTTGCTAAAGCAACTAGGCAAAACATCTTTCTTTAATAAAAAGAAACCAACACCATTAGATGAAGCCAAAAGTATAATTTATTATCTAGAAAAAGTGTACTACGACGGAACAGTACACTTATTTAAAAATATAAATAAAAATAATCATCAAAAAATAAATTATAATTTATTGCAAATTGGTTTTTGGCCAGGTGGCGACAGAGATGGAAATCCTTTTGTAACAGCACAAGTAACAGCCGAAGTAGCCGAAGAACTTAGAAAAACTTTAATGAAGTGTTACTATCAGCAGTTAAAAGGTTTAAGAGAAAAACTAACTTTTTATTTAGTAGATGATATTTTATTGAACCTAAGTAATCAGTTGTATAAAAGTATGTTTTCGAATGACTACTTATTAACTTTTTCTGAAATTCTTCAACCATTACAAGAAGCAAAAAGAGTATTAATTGAGTTGCACAATGGTTTATTCATTGATGATTTACAAGACTTAATTACAGCAGTACATATTTTTAAAACGCATTTTGCAACACTAGACATTAGACAAGACAGTAGTATTCATAATCAATTGATGAATTTAATTGTAGAAAAATATAATTTATCTAAATCAAGCTACATAAAAATAAATGATAAAGAAAAATATAAAATACTATTTGATAATAAATTATTACTAGATGAAAACTTGTTTGAAGATGAAGTAATTAAAGATGTAGTTGTAAACATCAAGCAACTAAAATACATTCAACTGATGAATGGAGAACAAGCTTGTAATCGATACATTATTAGTAATGCAACTTCTGTGTTTGATGTATTACAAGTCTATGCTTTCTTTATATGGTGCAATTATACTACCGACGAAATTAATTTTGACATAGTACCATTGTTTGAAACAATTGAAGGCATGACCAATGCGGCTTCAATTCTCGAATTATTGTTTAAAGATAAAATATATAAAAAACACTTAGAAAAAAGAAATAATACTCAAACTATAATGCTTGGATTTTCTGACGGTACAAAAGATGCAGGTTATCTTAGAGCCAATTGGGATATTTATAAAACCAAAGAAAAACTGACAACCATAGCAAGAAAGCACAATATAAAAATTATTTTCTTCGATGGAAGAGGTGGTCCACCAGCAAGAGGTGGCGGAAAAACGCATCGCTTTTATGCTGCACAAGGAAATGATATTGCCAATGAAGCCATTCAATTAACCATTCAAGGACAAACTATTTCTAGTATGTATGGTCATGAAGCACAATTTAAATACAATTGCGAACAGCTCATTACAGCAGGTTTGCACAATGAATTGTATAAAGATGCAAGTCCAACAAAACAACAAAAACAATTAATGAACGAATTGGCTTTGTTGAGTTATGACAAATATGCTGCGTTAAAAAAACATCCAAAATTTTTGCCTTATTTAGAAAAAATGAGTGCTTTGAAATATTATAATTTAACTAATATAGGAAGTCGTCCAGGAAAAAGAGGACAAGCTAAAAAATTAGTCTTTTCAGATTTAAGAGCCATTGCTTTTGTAAGTGCTTGGAGTTTATTAAAACAAAATGTACCAGGTTATTTTGGTATTGGCACTGCTATCGATACCTTTCAAAAACAAGGAAAGTTAGAAGAATTACAAAAGTTGTTTCATCAATTTCCATTCTTTAAAACACTTATATTAAATAGTATGATGTCTTTGTCTAAATCAAATTTTGAGTTAACGGCATATATGAAATCAGATAAAGAGTTTAGTACATTCTGGAAAATCTTATATAAAGAATATGAATTAAGCAAGAAAATGGTATTGCTAATTAGTGGCTATGAATCACTAATGCAAGAAGAACCAATTAGCAAAGCATCAATTGCTGAAAGAGAAAAAATTGTATTGCCATTAATTACCATTCAACAATATGCGTTGCAAAAAATTCATGCCAACAGCAAACACAAATCAGCTTACGAAAAAATGGTAATGCGTTCTTTATTTGGAAACATCAACGCTAGTAGAAATTCAGCATAGTATGAAATAAAATGCTGTGTCATTATGAGCGAATGTAAGTAGCGAAGTAATCTATTCTTTAGTAATTTATTATTATTTTTAGTTTGAAAATATACCACAAGAAACACATAACTTGTTATGCATTTAGAAACAAATAAAATAAAAATCGTCTTTTCCAACTTGTTCCGAACTTCGGAAGGGAATCTTTCTTACGATTTTTATGATGTATTTTTAACAAATAATTTATCATTAATTTTAAACTATAATAAACAGCATCAAAGTATAGTATGAATTATTGGTTCTTAGTATTAGCACTTGTAGCAGAAATCATTGGCACTATTGGTGGATTTGGTTCTTCTGTTTTCTTTGTACCAATTGCTAATTTTTATTTTGATTTTTATTCTGTCTTAGGTATTACAGCTATTTTTCATTTGTCGAGTAATGTAAGCAAGTTACTACTCTTTAAAAAAGGAATTGACAAAAGATTAATTATATATATGGGAATTCCATCTGTTATTTTTGTTATTATAGGTGGAATTGCATCTAAGTATCTCAATGGAAATGTGCTACAAATAATATTAGGTATTTTCTTAATTGTATTGAGTTTGTTTTTTCTGTTGTTTAAGCATTATAGCATTAAAGCCGAAAATAAAAATGCAGTAGTAGGTGGTTTGCTGTCTGGTTTTTCTGCTGGATTACTAGGAACTGGTGGAGCTATTCGTGGACTAACCATGGCTGCTTTTAATTTAGAAAAAAGTACTTTTATTGCAACTTCGGCTATGATAGATTTAATGATAGACTTAACCAGAAGTGTAGTCTATTTTAAAAATGGATATATACACCAGCACGACATGAAATATATTCCGTTCTTGTTTGTAATTGGATTAGTAGGTACTTACATAGGCAAATACATTCTGCAATTTATACCACAAAACATATTTAAAACTATTTCATTGATATTGATACTCGTCATTGGTATCATATCTTTGCTAAAGGTGTTTGTGTTTACAGATGGCGTTATATAAATACTTAAAAATTCTTGTAACCATTTTGTGTGTAGTGTTTCTTGTTGTGTATTATCACACATTATTGTAATTAATTTTTTATTAAATTTATTATAAGTTTAATAATCATATCTCTTTGCTCTGGTAGACTTTGAGCAACTGCAAGTGCTAAAGCAACTAATGTGTTATTGTCAATTTTTCTTCTTTTTTCAGAATTTAAATGAAAATTATTTTGCTCTAAAAACCATACAAATATAAAAGATCCTATTCTTTTATTACCATCACTAAAGGGATGTCCTTTTATTATCGAATATAATATTTGAGTAGCTTGCTCTTCAATAGTTGGGTATGCAAGCCTACCAAATACAGTCTGAGAAATACTGCCTAGTATTCCTTCAAATGACTTGTCTTTTTCATTGCCAAAGATATCAGATGCTTCTCCTTTTTCTATTAAAGTTATTTTAAGTTTTTGAATTGCTTTTTTTACATCTGCGTAGTTTATTGTATATATTATCTCTTCATTTAATCCCTCTAAAGATAATTCTTCTGTATCGAATTTATTAAGAAGATTAAATGATTTTGAATATTGACCTATTATTGAAAGAAAACCTTCAGTAATTTGCTTTTGATTTTGAAAAGCATTTTCATTTAGAATATTTATTTGTAGTTCAAGTTCTTTAATCTTTTTATAATTTGATTGAACTAATTCTTGATTTATAGTATAACCTTGTAACAAATATTCTTTAAGTTTACTCGTAGCCCATTTTCTAAATTCAGTTGCTAGAGGAGATTTAACTCTATATCCAACGGATATTATTACATCAAGATTATAGTGAAGAAGTTCTCTTTCTATTACTCTATCTCCTTCCATTCGAACTTGTGCAATTTTTGCACTAGTTGCTACTTCATCTAATTCTCCTTCTTTATAAGCATTATTAATATGTCTATTAATAACAGTTCTATCTCGACCAAAGATATCAGCAATTTGAAGTTCAGAAGCCCAAATAGTATCAGCTCCCTTATCAAGTATTACTTGATATTCAGTAACACCATAAGAAGGCTTAAAGGCAATAAAAACGATATTATCATTAGTTTCATTAATCATGATTTATTGAAATTAAATTCACTGAATACTACAATACTTACATATCAAATATAACTATAAATTTTTAACTGAATATATAACTACATTCCGAACTTGCCTGTCTCTAACTGTCGGCAGACATGATACCGAACAGGTAAATTTCGGAATTTACTATTAAATAAGAATCTAACACTAAACACATGCTGAAATAAATTCAGCATAATGATATATGCTTACTCTCTACTCAACGAAATCTTTAGCATTCTGACATCTATAAGTGGTCTGTCATAAGGATCTTTTGCTACTTTGGCAATCTTATCTACTACATCCATGCCTTCTACTACTTCACCAAAAACAGTATATTTCATATCTAAAAACGGAGCACCACCTATAGTTTCATAAATTTTCTTTTGGTCTTCTGTCCAATGATTATCTGTTCTAGTTGCTAAAGTGTTCAATTCATCAGCAGTAAAAGTTCTTCCATCTACAATATAAAATTGCGTACTAGAAGAAGCCATTGCCGGATTATTATCTCTTGCAGCAGCTAAAACACCTCTTTTGTGAATTAAATTCTTGTTGAACTCTGCATCTACTCTGTAGTCTAAACCACCCATACCTAATCTATCTCCAACTTTGGCATTTTTAGAATTTGGGTCACCACCTTGTATCATAAATTCATCAATTACCCTATGAAATAAAGTACTGTCTAAAACACCATCTTGAATAATTTTAATAAAATTGGCTTTGTGTTTTGGTGTTTCGTTGTATAATCTCAATTTAATGTTGCCCATGTTTGTTTCTATAGTTACAAAAATGGCAGTATCTGCGGCACTTATTGGTTGCATAACAATTGGTTTTGGTTCTTCTTTAATAATTACTGGTTTAACAATAGTTGTTGCTTCAACTTTTCCTTTTTTCTTACTTTTTTTATCAGCAGCATGCACATTCATTACTAATGATAAAACTAAAATACTAATTGTAAAGCGTAAAACTTTTCTCATAATTATAAATTTTTAAAATATTCAATAATCATTTTTTTTAATAATTGTTCTTGTTCCTTATGATTTAATTTTGGTAAATTATTATTGTACTCATAGTGTGGCCAACCATCTTCATCTTTTCCTACAAATTTGTAGTAATTGGCTTCACTCAACAAAGTACAAACGCCAATATGCATAAAATCTTGTTTTACTTCTTTTTTTATTTTGGTTTCAAACTGTCCAAGTGTTCTATGACCAATCAAAAAAATAATAGAAGTAACATCAGGTCGCTTTTGGAATCTGTTTTCTAGTTGATCCAATACAGCTTCCCATTCTTGTTCATTATATGCTATGTCAATTGTTGTACTGTCCATTATCTATCTTTATAAAAAGGATACTTTGCTCTAAAAGCAATCCAATCGTCTAAGTGCAAATCTACAATTTTCATGCCTACTAAATCTTTAAAAAGCATTAATTCATTGCCTTTAAAATCGTAAACACAACTATAACCATGGTGTTCATTGCCAAAATAATCATTGCCAACTCTATTAATACCAACAACAAAGCATTGATTTTCAATAGCTCGTGCTTGTAATAAATGATTCCAATGAGCAATTCTTTTGTGTGGCCAATTTGCTACAAAAAATTGTAGTGCAACATTATTTTTATTACTACACCATTCAGGAAATCTTAAATCATAGCAAATAAAAGGTTCAATTTTCCAATCATTGTACGAAATCACAACTTTTTCAGTGCCTTTCGTCAATAATTTATCTTCATCAACCAAACTAAATAAATGTCTTTTATTATAATTGATGTTTTGTGTAGGACTGATGAAAAATAATCTATTGTAGTAATTACCATTGTCATTAAACAATATGCTTCCACTAATTGCTGTTTGATATTGATTAGCGATATTTTGCATCCAAGCAATTGTTTGTCCTTTACTGTCTTCAGCAAGTGACAAATCATCAACACAAAATCCAGTATTAAACATCTCAGGCAATAAAACAATATTTGGTACGCTTTCAGATGAAGCAATAATTTGTTCAATAGTATTTAGATTGTGAATTTTATCTTTCCACTTCAAATCAGTTTGTACAATTCCAACACTAAGTATTTTGCTCACTAATTTTCTTTTAAAAGTAAGATATAATAAAAATCGTCATTCTCAACTTGATTGGGAATCTTTTTACGATTTTTATGATAGATTTCTATTGCAAATTTTGATTTTGCTACGAAATTTTAAGAGAGACATTTCGTGTTCAAAAAGGGTTTTGTTTTCATAAAATGTAGGATAAATATAATGCATGCATTGGATTTTTTTGTATTTTGTCCCAAACTTTTAAGCATGAGTCAGCAAAATTATCCGCACTTATTATCAGAATTAGATTTAGGTTTTACTAAACTTCGCAACAGAACACTAATGGGTTCTATGCATACCAATTTAGAAGAAGCTAAAAATGGTTTTGAACGATTGGCTAAGTTTTATGCAGAGAGAGCTAAAGGTGGAGCTGGTATTATTGTTACAGGAGGAATGGCTCCAAACTGGGAAGGTTGGTTAAAACCTTTTGCCGAAAGAATGTCTAATCGCTCACATGTAAAAAAGCACAAAATAGTAACCAATGCTGTTCATGAGGAAGGTGGAAAAATTGCGATGCAAATTTTACATGCAGGACGATATGCTTATCATCCTTTAAGTGTTGCACCAAGTGCTATACAATCGCCAATTACGCCATTTAAGCCAAGAGCATTGAGCACCAAAGGTGTTAAAAGAACCATAAATGATTTTGCAGATAGTGCTGCTTTGGCAAGAGATGCTGGTTACGATGGTGTAGAAATTATGGGAAGCGAAGGTTATTTAATCAATCAGTTTATAGTAAAACACACCAATAGAAGAACCGATGAATATGGTGGAACTTATGAAAATAGAATGAAGTTTCCTGTTGAAATTATTAAGAAAGTAAGAGAAAAAGTTGGCAATGATTTTATCATCATCTATCGTTTGTCTATGCTCGATTTAATTGATGATGGTAGTAATTGGGAAGAAATTGTAACATTGGCAAAAGCAATAGAAGCTGCTGGTGCTACTATTATTAATACAGGAATTGGTTGGCATGAAGCAAGAATTCCTACTATTGCTACTTCTGTTCCAAGAGCAGCATTTACTTGGGTGACTAAGAAATTGAAATCAGAAATTAGTATTCCTTTATGCACTTCTAATAGAATTAATATGCCAGAAGTTGCAGAACAAGTACTAGCAGATGGTTGTGCAGATATGGTATCTATGGCACGACCTTTCTTGGCTGATGAAAATTGGGTGGCTAAGGCTCAAACCAATCGTGCTAATGAAATAAATACTTGTATTGCTTGTAATCAGGCATGTTTAGACCATACTTTTAGCAATAAATTGTCTTCTTGTTTGGTGAACCCAAGAGCATGTCACGAAACAGAAATTATATTAGAAAAGGTGAGTACACCTAAAAATATTGCAGTAGTTGGTGCTGGACCTGCTGGTTTGGCTTTTGCTGTTAATGCAGCAGAAAGAGGTCATAATATTACCATTTATGAAGCAGATGATAAGATTGGTGGTCAGTTTAATATGGCGAAACAAATTCCAGGAAAAGAAGAATTTTACGAGACACTTCGTTATTTCAATAAGCAATTAGAGTTGCATCAAATAAAAGTAAATCTGAATACAAGAGTAGAACCAGCAGATTTACAAGCATATGATGAAGTAGTTGTTGCTACTGGTGTCAATCCAAGACATATTAATATGGAAGGCATCGATCATCCAAAAGTATTATCTTATATAGATGTGTTGAAACATCACAAGCCAGTTGGTGAAAAAGTTGCAGTTATTGGTGCTGGTGGTATTGGCTTTGATGTTTGTGAATACTTAACACAAGAAGGTGAATCTACTACGCTACACAAAGAAGAATGGTTAAAAGAATGGGGCGTTGATTTGCAAAATGAAGTAAGAGGTGGTGTTGAAGGTATCAAACAAGATATTCCAAAAGCAGCAAGAGCAGTAACAATGTTTCAAAGAAGTGAAGGTAAAGTAGGTGCAAAATTAGGTAAAACTACAGGTTGGATTCATAGAACAACACTCAAAATGAAAAAAGTGAAAATGGTAGCAGGAGTGCAGTATACCAAAATAGACGATGAAGGGTTACATTTTATAGATGCTAATAAACAAGCACAAGTATTTCCATGCGACAATGTAGTGATTTGTGCAGGACAAACTTCGTTGCGTAGTTTAGAACAACCATTAATAGATTTAGGCAAAACAGTACATGTTATAGGTGGTGCTTTTGAAGCAGGCGAATTAGATGCTAAGAGAGCAATAGACCAAGCTACAAGATTGGCTGCTGTGGTGTAGAGAAAATTTTATTAAAATTCAAATATTACTATTGATAATTATAATCTATTTTATAAAAATTTCGTAGTAATAACTATTGATATTTATTTATACAAAACAAATTTTTACAGGCAATATTGCTTAACTTTAAGTCATGTCATCAAACTATAAAGGCATTCTTGTATTAATTTTTTTTCTAGTATTTTTTTTCTTTTACTATGATATTGCTACTATTTTAAATCATAATATACAAGGTGCCCACATTTGGCGACAAGCAGATTGTATGGCGATGGTGCAAAATTTCAAGCAGTTTAACTTGTCCTTTTTTCAACCAGCAAGCTATAATTTACAATCGACGAATGGAAATGTTGCAGGTGAATTTCCTTTGTTTTATTTTATTGCTTCTAAATTTGAGCATAGTGCTTTTGTATTACGATTAATTAATTTTATAGTATTGAGTTGTTCATTAATAGCGATTTATTTCATTGCTTACTTCTTTATAAAAAAACAACGATATGCATTAATTATAACAATGCTAATGTGTGCTTCGCCTTTGTTAATGTACTATGGAACTAATTTTTTAAGCGATGCAACAGCAGTATCTTTTTTATTTATTTCATTTTCATTCTATTTATATAATTATAAAAATAGTATAAATAAATATTTAGCTATTTTGTTTTTTATACTTGCTGTTTTAATGAAAGCAAGTTATGTTTTGTTTATTATAGTACCACTCTATTTTTACTATAGAGAAAACAAAAACACTTCTCATTTTAAATATATTATCTGTATTTTATTGATATTGTTTTTGCCAATTTTATGGTATACTTATGCAAAATATTACAATCACATTAATCACGACTCGTATTACTTTTTATCTATACAACCAATTTGGACAATGTCTTTTTACGATATAGGTTTAAGTATTTGGCGAGTGTTTAAATCTAATTTTTATATTTTCTTTTTACCTGTTTTTTCAATTGCAACAATAATTGTTTTTATTACTAGTGTAATTAAAAATAAAAAATCAATTATATTAAAATATACCACTATTGTATTTGCTACGACTATTTTATATGCTATCTTATTTCTAGAAAAATTTATTCAGCACGATTATTATTACTTGTTTTTTATGCCATTTATTTTAATGGTATTGATACAAGCTGTATTTTGGATAACTAATAAAGTAAAGAATACAAAATTAATAATTATAGTATTTATTTTAGTATTGATTTTTAACCTATACTACTGTAAAAAAACTATTAGTGCAATGCAAACCTATAGTACTGTAAGTTCAGTTCTGTCTAGTGATGAATTTCAAGAATTTCTCTTAAAAAATAATTGTACATCAAATAAAACAGTTTTTTGTGCAGATGATGGCAGTCCGAATATTTATTTATATGCTATACAACGCAAAGGATATACGCTGTATAATGTAGAGCATAATCAAGACATTAGTCACTACGATTTTATATTAACTAGAGATAAAAACAAACTCAAAAAACAAAACAATACTACAGTAAACTACAAAGGGTTTTATTTAGTAAAGAAAGGCGTAGCACTTCAACCTTATTAGAAAAATATTTAAAAATACAGCATAGCTGTATCACTCTTTATGTATAATTGGTATTTCCTATAAGAAATCTTGTATGGTATAGCAGTCTTGAATTTTTATTACTTTTGCCTATCTAAGAAAGATAAATATCAATATAAAGTAGATGAAATATTTAATCGTAGGTTTAGGAAATATAGGAGCAGAATACAACAATACCAGACACAATATTGGTTTTAATATTGTTGATGCCATTGCACAAGAACTCGATGCAAAATTCAGCATAGAACGACATGCTATTTATAGCAATACCAAGTATAAAGGCAAGCAAATTCATTTAATTAAGCCAACTACATATATGAATTTAAGTGGAAAAGCATTGAAATTTTGGATGAATGAATTAAAAATCAATCAAGAAAATGTATTGGTTATTGTAGATGATTTGGCATTGCCATTTGGTCAAATTAGATTAAAAGGCAAAGGAACACATGCTGGTCATAATGGACTTAAAGATATTGAAGCAGTACTGACTAACAATCAATATCCAAGATTGCGATTTGGTATTGGCAACAATTTTTCCAAAGGGAAGCAAGTCGATTTTGTACTAGGAAAATGGTCAGATGCAGAATTAAAGCAATTGGAAGAAAGAGTAAATATTGCTAAAGATGCTGCTTTATCTTTCTGTACAGATGGATTAAATAATACGATGAATAAATATAATAATATTTAATTTATCTAGCAAGCAATCAAAAATGACATTCAATAAATTTAGTGAGAACAAATAAAAATGCGTTAAGAAAATCTTGTTGTTTGAGCGAAGCGAGTTTTAAGATTTTTAGCTTTTTTAAGCAGTTCGAGTGTTAAGAATTCCTGTCTGCCGACAGGTAGATATTGCAGTCTTGATTTTTTGTTACTTTTGTATCAAGACAAAAGTAAATACTAATAATAGGTAAGAAAGTAGATTTTTTACTTTATCTAACAAAACATTTTTAATTTATAATTATATTAGAAATAGAATATGAAAATATTTTGCATCGGATTAAATTACAAAAAACACATCGAAGAGATGAAGCACTTTGCTTATCCAGAAAATCCTGTGGTGTTTATGAAACCACCAACAGCACTACTAAAAAACAATCAAGATTTTTACTATCCAGCTTTTTCTAATGATGTACATTACGAAGGCGAAGTCGTTTTGAGAATTGGCAAGAACGGAAAAAAAATTCAAGAAAAGTTTGCTACTAACTATATCGACTCATTTACTTTAGGTTTTGATTTTACTGCACGAGATGTACAAGCTCAACTTAAAAAAAATGGATGGCCGTGGGAAATTGCTAAAGGTTTTGATGGTGCTGCTTTTATTGGCGATTTTTTACCTTATGAAAATAAAGCAATTAATTTTGAAATCAAAAAAAATAATCAAACAGTACAAATAGGCAATACCAACGATTTAATCTTTTCTTTTGAAAGAATTATTAGCTATATCTCCCAATTTTTTACTTTACAACAAGGCGATTTAATCTTTACAGGAACGCCAGAAGGTGTTGGCCCAGTGCAAATAGGTGATGAACTTCAAGCATTTATTAACGAAAAATGTATCACAACTTGCACGATTAAATAATCTATTAATTATCTTTGCAATTCATAAATTTAAATTATGCCATACTTATTTACATCAGAGTCTGTTTCAGAAGGACATCCAGATAAAGTTGCCGACCAAATTTCAGATGCTTTAATTGATAATTTTTTAGCTTACGATCCAACTTCAAAAGTAGCTTGCGAAACTTTAGTAACTACAGGTCAAGTTATTTTAGCTGGCGAAGTAAAATCAAATGCATATTTAGATGTACAAGATATTGCTAGAAAAGTAATTGATAAAATAGGATATAATAAATCAGAATATATGTTTGATGCACATTCTTGTGGTGTGTTGTCAGCTATTCACGAACAATCTCCAGATATTAATCAAGGCGTAGAAAGAAAGAAACCAGAAGAACAAGGTGCTGGCGATCAAGGTATGATGTTTGGTTATGCTTGTAGCGAAACAGATAATTTGATGCCATTGCCATTAGAATTGTCACATCTACTATTAGAAGAATTAGCTGCTATCAGAAGAGAAGGTAAAGTAATGAAATATTTGCGTCCAGATTCAAAATCGCAAGTTACTATAGAGTATGATGACAACAATCAACCAATAAGAATTGATGCCATTGTTATTTCTACACAACACGACGATTTTGCTGCTGAAGCTAAAATGCTAAAACAAATTAAAGAAGATGTTATCAAAATCTTGATTCCTAGAGTATTGAAAAAACTACCTAAGAGAATTCAAAATCTTTTCGATGATAAAATCATTTATCACATCAATCCAACAGGAAAATTTGTAATTGGTGGACCACATGGTGATACTGGTTTAACAGGTAGAAAAATTATTGTAGATACTTATGGTGGAAAAGGAGCTCATGGTGGAGGTGCATTTTCTGGCAAAGATCCTTCTAAAGTTGACCGTTCTGCTGCTTATGCAACCAGACATATTGCTAAGCATTTAGTGGCTGCTGGTATTGCAGACGAAGCTCTAGTGCAAGTAGCGTATGCTATTGGTGTTGCACAACCAGTTGGTTTGTATGTTAATACTTTTGGTACTTCAAAAGTAAATATGACTGATGGCGAAATTGCTAAGAAAATTGCAACACTAAAAGAATTTGATATGCGTCCATATTTTATTGAGCAAAGATTTAATTTAAGAACGCCAATTTATAGCGAAACTGCTGCTTATGGTCACATGGGAAGAAAATCTAAAAAAGTAACCAAAGTATTTAATAAAGGAAAAGCTAACGAGTTAAAAGTAGAAGTTAAATTGTTTCCTTGGGAAGAGTTAAATGCAGTAGATGTTGTTAAAAAAGCATTTAAACTGAAATAATTAACAATTCAATTAAATACTAAGTAGAATTTCAAAAAAAAATTAGTATATTTGCATTCCAAAAATTTTAACAATTTATGTTGATTATAGACGCAAGAGAGCAAGATTCAATCGATAGAGCACTTAAAGTGTACAAAAAAAAGTATGAGAAGTCTGGTGTACTTAAGCAATTAAGAGAAAGACAAGCATTTACTTTACCTTCTGTTCAAAAAAGAGCTGAAAAATTAAAAGCTATTCACAGAGAAAAAGTAAAATTACAAGAAGATTAATTTGCACATTTAGTTTTTATTATTTATCTTAAACTTTAGAATATTACTTGAGGTTTAAGATAGCGTATGATAGATAACTTTTTAGTTTATATACAAAAAGAGAAACGGTATTCTCTAAAAACAGTCCAAGCGTATAAAGTTGATTTACAACAATTTTCTGAATTCTTAAACGCAGAATTTCAATTAGCAGACATTAATCAAGCCAAACACAATCAAATTCGTGCTTGGATAATTTCCTTAATCAATCAAGAACAAAAACCTACTAGCTTAAAACGCAAAGTTTCGGCATTAAAAAGCTACTATAAATTTGCACTAAAAAAGTCGTGGATTAAAACCAATCCTGCACTAAAAATTACAACACCAAAAGTTGCAGAACGACTACCAAAATACATTGAAGAAAAAAATATTAATCATTTATTAGATGGTGAATTAGATGATACTATCAAAACAAATGTAACAGATGATGAATTTTTATTGCTACGAAATAAATTAATTGTAGATGTATTTTATGCAACAGGAATTCGTAGAGAAGAACTTATTAATTTATCTTGGAATGATATATTACAATCTAATATAACTTATCAATTAAAAATAACAGGTAAAGGCAATAAACAACGACTAATACCAATTAGCAATACTCTTTATCAAGAGTTATTAGCGTATCAACAAGCACAAACCAACTACTATAATTCTACAGCGAATTATATTTTTTTAACAGACAAGGGAAGTCAAATGTATCCTAACTTCGTTTATAGGTTAATAAAAAAGTATTTATCGATGTGTAGTACAGCAGAAAAGAAAAGTCCTCATGTGTTGCGTCATTCCTTTGCAACACACATGAGCAATCATGGTGCTAAACTAAACGACATTAAAGAATTAATGGGACATGCAAGTTTGGCTTCAACGCAAGTGTATACACACAATACAATAGAACAATTAAAGGAAATTTATAAAATTGCTCACCCTAAAGCGTAACAGTATGAAATTACAAATTCAATCAGTGCACTTCGATGCAGATCAAAAATTAAAAGACTTTATCAACAAAAAACTAAGCAAATTAGATTTGTATTATGATAAAGTAATTGGCTCAGATGTTATTCTTACATTTGAAGGACTAAATACTCAAGTAAGAGACAAAGTAGTAACCATTAAAACGCAAATTCCTGGAACCGTTTTAATAGCTAAAGAAAAATCTAAAAAATTTGAAGAATCTATAGATTTAGCAGTAGAATCATTACGCAGACAAATAGAAAAAATTAAAACCAAAGCAAAAAAGTAAGCTCAATAACATATTATTTTCTAGTGGCTGATACTTAACTATACTATCAGTCGCTAGAAGATTTATTGCTCATTAGCATTACTCGAAAATAAATGAATATAAGAATTCTTAAGCAAGAGAATGCTCTATGATTTTAAATTTCTTATGATATGACTTTCAGTAATAAATAAAAAGCACTACAAGTTTTTTATTTATTTTTTAAATAAAAATATAGGTAATGTACTGAAAAATAGTTGGTGCATTTGACAAAAATAATGTTTAGCTTTCTCCAGTTAATCTGAAGAGGATAAAAGCACTGGTGGAGACCAACTTTTTAGCAATAGGATTAATGTATATACAAAAAATGGGTTGATAGATAACTATCAACCTTTTTCATTTTTTGGTATACTTGATGGCTAAAAAAACTCTATTTTTCATTAGATAAATACACATACCATTTGATGAAATTTATTCTATTTTTTAAAGTCAAACCTCTGTGCAAATCAAGATGATTTTTTAGATGGCTAAAATAACCTTCAATTCCATTTGTTGTTCTTGGTATTTTTGGATTTTCTAAATAGTGAAACATATTAGGCAATGCTCTTTTTATTGAGAAGTAGGATCTTCTTAGTAGTTTATGAGTATACCAATACCTTCTAGTTTCTAAGTTAATAGTCTTTTCATTAAGATAGTCTTTGTGTCTTTCATACCATAGCTTTAACTCTCTTGTCCACCATATTTTATCATTCTGTGTTTCTATTTTGAGTAATAGCAAAATATGTTTTCTAAGTTCTTGTCCTGCTATGTGTTTAGGGTATTTAGTAAGCCATAGTAAGCACATTCGTTGAATATGTACCAAGCATCTTTGTATAACTATATTACTGTCAGTATGTTTAATTGCTTTTAATATACTTTTAGCACCATCTGAGGTAATACTTTCTAATTTAATGCCTAAGTGTATTAAATTACTTAAATCTTCCTTAATCTCTTCAAAATGCTCTCCATCTGAAAAACGGATAAGTTGTGTATAGCCATCAAGATTATCTTGATAAGCTATTAAACAGAACTGTGCAAAATAAGTACCGTCCACTCTAAGATTAACTTGTTCTCTTTTTATGATTTTAACCGTGGGCGAACGCTCTAAAATTTTATAAAAGGTTCTTTGTAAGGTGTCTTTTGAATAACCACTATCTCTACATAATGTGTTGTAGGTTTGTCTTTCTATTATCCATTTCTTGAACCATATGAATCGGTTCTTTATTTTTTGTTCTGGTCTATTCCTTGTGAATAATATGCCACAGTTTTTACACTTAAATCTTTGCTTGTTTTGTTGTTTGCCCCAGCATATTACATCTAAACTACTACAGCTCCAACATCGCTTTTTTTTGCCATTTTTTAACAAAGAAAATATTTTATGAAATACATTTCATAAAATATCTAGTTTAACCTTTATTTATAGTACTCTTGATACAATACACCAACTATTTTTCAGTATTATGCCAAAATATATTAAAATACATATAATTTAAAACAAAAAAGCCGACAATTAATGTCGGCTTTAAAATTAAACAATTAATGGATTTATTTTTTAGCTGCTGCGTCTGCAGTTGCTTTACTACGCAATGCTCTTGGAATTTCTACAGATGCAATAGGAATATTCGGTGAGTTTAAAATTTGGAATTTTTGCTCAGGAATATGTTTTACTTTAATTGATTGACCAAGATTTAAGCTTGATACATCAACTGGAATGGCATCGATTAAATTTTCTGGTGTAGATCTAACTCTCAATTTTCTTACTTTAGTTAATAATTTACCACCTAATTTAACACCTTCTGCATTACCTACTAATTTTACTGGAATATCTGCAAATACTTTGCTACCAGCAATTAGTTTTTGAAAATCGACATGCAATACATCTTCAGTTACTGGATGTACTTGAACATCTTTTAAAATTGCCTCGTGAGTTGTACCATCTAATGTTACTGCTACTTTATAAAAGTTTGGCGTGTAGATTAATCCACGCAAATCTTTCATAGTAGTTGTAAAGTGTACCACCTCGTTTCCAGCATACATTACACAAGGAATGTTGCCGTTTTTTCTGTCGGCTTTTGTTGCTTTTTTACCAACATCCGCTCTAGCTTGTCCGCTAATGGTTAAAGTCTCCATGATTAATTTTTGTTTTTTGGAATGAATAATGAATTTATTGATTTATACTCGTGTGCATTTCTGATGGCATGTGCAAACAGTTTTGCTACAGAGAGTACTTTTATTTTGTCTATGTTTTGTTTTAATGGAATGGTATCGCAAACGACTAATTCTGTTAATGCAGATTGTTCAATTCTTTCATAAGCATTTCCAGAAAGCACTGGATGTGTAATTAAAGCACGCACACTTTTTGCTCCGTTTTCCATAATTAGATTGGCCGCAGTTGCTAAAGTACCACCTGTGTCGATTAAATCATCTACAATCACTACATTTTTATCGGTAACATCGCCAATTAAACGCATAGATGCTACTTCGTTATGTTTAGAACGATATTTATCGCAAATGACCATTTCTGTATTAAAATATTGAGCATATCTTCTTGCTCTTTTAGTACTTCCTACATCTGGCGAAGCAAAAATTAAATCATCTAGATTTAAAGATTCTAAGTAATTAATAAAAATAGTTCTTGCTTCGAGATGATCTACAGGAATGTCAAAAAATCCTTGAATTTGTGGTGCATGTAAATCCATCGTCATAATTCTGTCTGCACCAGCAGCCGTTAACAAATTAGCGACTAACTTAGCACCAATAGCTACTCTTGGTTTATCTTTTCTGTCTTGACGAGCCAAACCAAAGTAAGGAATTACTGCAATTTTATAACCAGCAGATGCTCTTTTAGCTGCATCTAATAATAGTAATAACTCCATTAGATTATCAGATGGAGCGAAAGTAGATTGTATGCAAAACACATAAGAACCTCTTACCGACTCTTGAATAACTGGTTCAAATTCGCCATCGCTAAACTCCAAGACATCCATAGGCGTTAAATCCTGACCATATAAATCAGCGATTTTTTCTGCCAAGTAGTGTGTTTTTCTACCACTAATCAATTTTACATCTGGAATTATCACAATAAAATTTGAGGTGCAAAGATACAATTTTTAATTTAAGTAGTATGATTATCAGTATTAAGTTTAGTAGTGAGTAGCAAGTATTGAAACTTTTTTACTTAGATTATTAGAACCAAGATTTTTAGATATTAGATCTTTTCTTGTAAAAGCTTATAAACATTATACTATTTCATTCATTGCATACTGCAATATGTCAATATGTCAGCATATTTTGCTTGGCATTATGTTTGACTATTCTAGGTCATAACAAACAATAAAATAATTAAACAATGGGAAAAATAATAGGTATAGATTTAGGAACAACGAACTCGTGCGTTGCTGTAATGGAAGGTAACGAACCAGTAGTTATTACAACAGAAGAAGGTAGAAGAACGCTTCCTTCTATAGTTGGATTTTTAGAAAATGGAGAAAGAAAAGTTGGTGAGCCAGCAAAAAGACAAGCTATCACCAATCCAAAAAATACCGTATCGTCTATTAAACGATTTATGGGTAAAAAATTTAGTGAAATATCTAACGAGAAAAAATATGTATCGTATGATATTGAAAAAGGCGACAACGATACAGTAAGAGTAAAAATAATGGATCGTTTATATACGCCACAAGAAATTTCGGCTATCATTTTACAGAAATGTAAAAAAATGGCAGAAGATTATTTAGGTCAAGATATTAATGAAGCAGTAATTACTGTTCCTGCATATTTTAACGATGCAGAAAGACAAGCAACTAAAGAAGCTGGTACTATTGCTGGTTTAGATGTAAAAAGAATCATCAATGAGCCAACTGCTGCTGCTTTAGCTTATGGTTTAGACAAAGGTGGAAAAGATATGAAAATTGCAGTGTACGATTTAGGTGGTGGTACATTTGATATTTCTATCTTAGAATTAGGTGATGGCGTATTTGAAGTAAAATCTACTAATGGTGATGTACACTTAGGTGGTGATGACTTTGATCAAGCTATTATTGATTGGTTGGCTGAAGAATTTGAGAAAGAAGAAAGAATGGATCTAAGAAAAGATCCAATGGCATTACAAAGATTAAAAGAAGCTGCAGAGAAAGCTAAAATTGAATTGTCGTCTTCTTCTGAAACTGAAATTAACTTACCATATATTACTGCTGCTGATGGTGTACCTAAGCACTTAGTAAGAAAATTAACTAGAGCTAAATTTGAGCAATTAGTAGATTCGTTAGTAGAAAGAACGCTTGAGCCATGTAGAAAAGCAATGAAAGATGCTGGCATGAGCAATGCTGATATTGACGAAGTAATTTTAGTAGGTGGTTCTACTAGAATACCAAAAATACAAGAAGTAGTAGAAAAATTCTTTGGCAAAAAACCTTCCAAAGGTGTAAATCCAGATGAGGTTGTTGCTGTTGGTGCTGCAATTCAAGGTGGTGTATTAACTGGCGATGTGAAAGATGTATTGTTGTTAGATGTTACACCTTTATCATTAGGAATTGAAACTTATGGTGGTGTATTTACCAAACTGATTGAAGCCAATACGACTATTCCTACAAAAAAATCTGAAGTATTTAGTACTGCATCAGATAACCAACCTTCTGTAGAATTGAATGTACTACAAGGTGAAAGACCAATGGCTAAAGACAATAAAAGCATAGGCAGATTTCACTTAGATGGCATTCCACCAGCTCCAAGAGGTGTACCACAAGTAGAAGTTACTTTTGATATAGATGCCAATGGTATCTTACATGTAACTGCTAAAGACAAAGGTACTGGTAAAGAACAAGCGATTAGAATAACTGCCTCTTCTGGTTTAAGTCAAGATGAGATTGAAAAAATGAAAGCAGAAGCTAAAGCGAATGAAGAAGCTGATAAATTAACTAGAGAAAAAGTTGATAAATTAAATGCTGCTGACAATTTAGTTTTCCAAACTGAAAAACAATTAACAGAATTTGGCGATAAAATTCCTGCTGAGAAAAAAGCAGCTATTGAACAAGCTAAAGATAGATTGAAAGAAGCACATAAAAATGAAGATATCACTGCCATTGATTCAATTACAAAAGAATTGAACGATGCTTGGGCTGCTGCTTCACAAGATATGTACAATTCAACTCAAGGACAAGAGCAACAAGCTCAACAAGAACAAACTGCTAATAACAATGGTGCAGATGATGTTCAAGATGCAGAGTTTGAAGAAGTAAAAGACTAATTTCTTTTTAATAAAATTACTTAAAGCGTTTCCTAAAAGGAAACGCTTTTTTTATTCAATTATGCCAATATGATTTTTAGAAAGACCTTATCGAAAACTAAAGAAGTCTTCTTCTTTGCAAGTAAATGAAAGTAACGAAGCAATCTATTTTTAGCACTCTAAGGTTGGAGATTGCTTCAATTTTTTGCGTTTCTCAAAAATTTCGCAATAGACAGTCTAATAATCAATCATTACTGCAAAGTTAAAAGTAAATTGAGTATTACTGCTTTGGTTTGTATTTAGATGCTTCTAATATTTTTTGGCTGTCACTTAAATTAATTAATTCTTTTAATGTAACATTTGGATTTTGCTCTACATAAGCATTAATAATTTGCCAACCTAACCAAGCACCAACTCTTCCTGGTGCATTATTTGGCATGCCATAAGTAGTAGGTGCATCTTGTACATATTTAAATCCTTCTTGATCTGTATTATATAATAATTCTTTATCTAAAAAATACGACCATATTTGTCTTTCACTATTAACACACCATTGCCATTGTTCATCTGTATATCGCATTACTACTGCTGGAGATTTTTCTGGCAATAGCGATTGAATAAAAAACAACATTTTACCATAAGCAAGCATTTTGTCTAATAATGTAGAACGAGCTGCTGGTGCAGGAACGATGTCTTGTGCCATTACATTAATAGCATTTACACTCATATATTTTTTATCTAATTCAGTTAGTTGATATTCATAAAAGAAATTAGGATAATAAATATAGTCTTTACCTAAATGGTCGTCAATACAAATACCTAAAATGCTATCGTCAAAAGTAAAGGCAGGAAATCCAGCAAATTGTGTAATGCAAGTAAATACTTGTGGAATTGGTTTTTCTGGATAATAGCTTTTATAATTTGCAAAAGCAGTTTTTAAATCCTTTTCTAAAAAATCTAAGTTTGGATATGTTTTTTCGGTACTATCATACAGTGCTAACATTTGTGTATTGGTTAACATCTTCTGTATTACACTCAATTGTGCATTTTCGTCACCAAATTTTTGAAACTCCATTACATAATAGTAGTAAGCTTCGTAAATAGTAGGATATTTTGCTTGTAACTGTTTTAAACTATTGGCAACATCTTTCGGGTTCATGGCATACCAATCTCGTTCAAATCGTACAATATCTACATTAATATCTTTTTGATTGACTTCCGCAGATTTTTTGGCTGATGGTTTGTCTCTTTTACAGGCACTTAGTAATAAGACCACAGTAGCAATAGCAAAAAATAGTTTTTTCATGTTGCAAAATTACTAAAGCTTTCTACAATTTTTCTTAAGAAATTTTAAAAAGGTGTTTGTATGGCATCGTAAATTACTTGTTGTATTTTAGTTCTAATATCATACGAAATTAGTTTTTTGTTTTCGGCAGTTGGATATATTCTGTTTGACAAAAAGACATATATTAAATCATATTTTGGATCTGCCCAAACTAAGCAACCTGTAAAGCCAGAATGTCCAAAGGAAACACTAGATGCACTAGCACAAGTTGGTCCACTATTAGTTCCAGTTGGTTTATCAAAACCCAAACCTCTTCTATTGCCACTTTCTTGCTTGCTAGTAAATGTATTTATAGTACTTGTTTTTAAATATCGTGTGCCACCATAAATTCCACCATTCAACAACATTTGCATATACTTTGCTAAATCGTTGGTGTTACTGAACAAACCAGCATGTCCGCCAATACCATTAGTTAAAGCAGCACCCATATCGTGTACAGTTCCATGTATCAACTCATTTCTAAAACCTTGTTCTTGTTCTGTTGGTACAATTGTATTTAAATCTACGCCATTCCATTTTGGATTGTATAGTGTATGGTTCATTCCCATTGGTGAAAACAGAAATTGCTTTGCTAAATTTTGTAGTGAATCTTTTAACTGATATTCTACAATATCTTTCATCAAATAAAAACCTAAGTCGCTGTATTTATAAGTTTTACTACCTAAACTTGTGTTGTAAATAGTTTGTTTAATGCTGTCTAAAAAGTCGTTTCGTAGATAAAGATTATCTTTAATTTTTATAGAATAAAGACTGTCATAATACGGACAGTACCATTCATCTGATGCAAAACCATAACTATCTAATGTAGATTTATAGAATGGAATCCATGCAGCTAGTCCAGCTTGATGCAATAAAATTTCTCTAGCATTTAAATATCGTTTGTTGCAATCTTCAGGAAATGGATAATAGTTTTTTATTGGTTGATCTAGATTTATTTTATCTTTTTCATATAATTTCATTACTAAAGGAAGCGTAGCTGTAATTTTAGTAATAGAAGCAATATCGTAGATGTCTGAATTTTCTACGCTATGTGTTTGTGGATTATAGGTAAAGTGACCGAAACTTTTTTCGTAACACACTTTTCCATTTCTAGCAACCAAAATCTGACAACTTGGTGTAGCACCAGAACCGATTGCAAAATTAGCAATGTCATCTATCTTTGCTAAAACACTACTGTTTATTCCAGCCATTTCAGGAAGCGTATATTGTAGTCGCATATTGCCTTGTGTACAAACACCACTATTGTATTTATAATTGCCAACACTTACAGGCAATACACCATGAGCTCCAGTAGCTCCAAATAAAATCTGTGCAGTAATATCTTCTGTTATATCTGTATTGTGATAACTAATGACTACACTTTCAAAATCTGGAAATTTTTCTAAAGCATATGGTGTACCCATTAATGCTAAAATTACTTTTTTATTTTCTTTATTGATTTGATTAATGGCATTGATTTCGTTTGTGGTTAATCCAAAATTTTTAGAAGCATATCGACTCATATCATCAACAGAAATAATAATGAGAGTGTAATTTTTTAGTTCATCAATAATTTTATTCATTGATGCTTTGTCGCTCTCTTTATCAATATAGAAATGACTAATATTAGTATAGCTATTTAATCTATTGCCAAATGTATTTTGTTCGCCTTTGCCAAATGCAACATGAGCAATTTTTTGTTGCACATTTACAATAGGAATAAGCTGCTGTTCATCTTTAGCAACAGTGATGGTATTTTCAATTAGTTTTTCATTTAAGCTTGCTGCAAAAGGTGTATTGATTTCTTGTACTATACTTGTTGTATTTATTGCTTGATATGGTTTATTTAAACCTAACCAATATTTTGCCATCAATATTTTTTTTACTTTTTGGTTGATGATATCTTGACTGATAACACCTTTATTCACTGCTTCTTTAATGCCTTTTACTGCTTGGTCTACATCTTCTGGAAACAACATCACATCATTGCCAGCAAGTATTGCTTTTACTTCGGCTGTTCCACTTGGATAATATTTTGTAATTCCTTTCATATTCAAAGCATCCGTAAAAACAATGCCTTTAAATTGCATATCATCTATGAGTTTATCTTGTATGATTTTTGGCGAAAGTGTAGATGGTAAGTTCGGTGTATTGTCTAATGCTAACACATTCATATGTGCCACCATAACACTAGAAATACCATTTCTAATCATTGCTCTAAATGGATATAATTCTACATTTTCTAATCTTTCTTTCGATTGATTTAGAACTGGCAAATCTTTGTGCGAATCAGTTTCTGTGTCGCCATGTCCAGGAAAATGTTTAGCACAAGCCATAATGCCATTGTCTTGCATACCATGAACATATGCTTTGGCTTTTAGTGTAACATTGTATTTGTTTTCTCCAAAAGCTCTATCGTTAATTATAGGATTATTTGGATTGATATTAACATCTACCACTGGTGCAAAATTGATATGAATACCTAAGCGTTTCATTTGTCTAGCAATTTCAGCACCCATATCATAAATTAAATCTTCATCATCAATGGCTGCTAGTGCTAATTGTCTTGGATAAGAAATACCATCAGATAATCGCATACCTAAACCCCATTCTCCATCAAAACCAATCCACAATGGCGTTTTAGATTGCATTTGATACCTATTGGTCAATTCTGCTTGTTTAGCGATAGTTCCTTGAAAAAAAATCACTCCACCAATTTTATAATCTCGAATGTATCGATCAATATCCTGATAATGTGTTTCGTCTTTATTAGAATATGCCGCAACCATTAGTAACTGACCTATCTTTTCGTCTAATGACATACTGTTAAGTACAGAATCGGCCCAAACAGTATCTTTATTTTGTAAAAAAGGTGGTATCGTTTTATAGTTAGTAAAACCTAGCAGTACAATAGCTGTCAAAAAAATGCTTACAATCCTCATATTTCTTTATGTTATAACAAAAACCTTTCCAATAAAATTCGCAAAATAAATATTTAGCAATATAATGCCAATTTTAATGCCAATAGTATTTAAAAATTGTGAAAAAATAAACTAAATATCACCAATAGCATTTAATTATGTATAATTGTATCATGTCAGATATTATTCATTTATTACCTGATAGCATTGCTAATCAAATTGCAGCAGGCGAGGTCATTCAAAGACCTGCTTCTGTTGTAAAAGAATTGATGGAAAATGCCATAGATGCTGGTGCTAAAAACATTCAGTTAATTATAAAAGATGCTGGAAAATCTTTAATTCAGGTTATTGATGATGGCAAAGGCATGAGCGAAATTGATGCAAGAATGTGCTTTGAAAGACATGCTACTTCTAAAATTAAATCGGCAGCAGATTTATTTGCTTTGCATACTATGGGTTTTAGAGGCGAAGCCATGGCATCGATTGCAGCCATTGCTCATGTTGAGTTAAAAACAGCTTTGGCAGATAGCAAATTTGCTACAACAGTAGTTATTGAAGGTTCAAAAGTCATTAGTCAAGAGCCAAGTGCACCACAAGCTGGAACAAACATTGCCGTTAGAAACTTATTTTACAATGTTCCTGCTAGAAGAAATTTCTTAAAATCTACGGCTGTAGAAACTAAACATATTATAGATGAATTTATACATATTGCACTAGCACATGCCAGTATTTTCTTTTCTATGCATCATAATGGTTCGGAAGTATTTCATTTAAAAGCTGGTAACTTGCGACAAAGAATTGTAGGTATTTTTGGCAAAAACTATAATGAAAAATTAGTTCCTGTTGAAGAACAAACTGATTATATCACTATCAAAGGATTTATTGGAAAACCAGAACTCACTAAAAAAACAAGAGGAGAGCAGTACTTCTTTGTAAACAACAGATTTATTAAAAGCAATTTTCTAAATCATGCCATTGTAAAAACCTACGAAGGTTTAATTGCAGAAAAAAGTTATCCGTTTTACTGTTTATTTATAGAAGTCGATCCAGCAACTATCGATGTAAATGTACATCCAACCAAACAAGAAATAAAATTTGAAGACGAAAAAGCTATTTACTTAATATTACATGCAGCTGCAAAACATGGTTTGTCGCAATATAGTGTAATGCCAACTTTAGATTTTGAACATCAATCTAACTTTAATCGAATTATCAATGATAATGCTTATACACAACAACCTTTTAAAGTAGCACAATCGAACTTAAACAAAGAAAGTTTTGCTAAAAATATGGATAGTGAGTACAAGAGTTCACAACATGTAGGTAACGAAAATTGGGAAAAATTATATGCGTTTGATGAAGAAGAGCAAGAGCGAGTAACTACTATTCAAAGTAAAATGTCATTAGATGAAAGTGATAGTTTTGTAGAGAATAAAACACCACTAATTCAATTGCATCAACAATATATATTAAGTCCAATTAAGAGTGGATTTATTTTAATCGACCAACAAAGAGCACACCAACGCATTTTGTTTGAAAAATACATTCAGCAATTTGCCAATCAAAAAAATGCTTCGCAACAAACGCTGTTTCCTAAAACTATCAATTTAAATGCTGGCGATGCATATATTTTAGAAGATATTTTAGAAGACTTACAAGTTCTAGGATTTGACATTCAGTTGTTTGGCAAAAATAGTTTTGTAATTCATGGTATGCCAATGGATTTAATTAATGAAGATGAAACAAAAATCATTGAAAACTTGTTAGAAGAATACAAACAATCAGAAAAAAGTGAATCGTTCGACAAAAGGAAACAGTTAGCAAAAGCAATGGCATATCAAACAAGTATTAAACAAGGTGTTGTATTAAAAGAAAGTCAAATGCAACAATTGGTAGATGAATTATTTGCTTGCGAGCAACCAACCATCAATCCATCAGGAAAACCAACGCTTATGAATTACAATATTGAAGACATTCACCAAAAATTTAACAGATAATGAGTCAATTTGGTAGAAGCAATTTTTTGAACAACATAACACCTGTAGTAAAAGTGTTATTAATTATAAACATAGCTGTTTTTGTTGTTACACAATTTTTAGATCCAAGTGGAACAATTATGGATTTATTGGCAATGCATTATCCTACAAGCGATGCCTTTAAACCATATCAAATTATTACACATATGTTTGTTCATGGTGGATTTGCTCACATTTTATTTAACATGTATGCATTGTATGCTTTTGGTTCAATAGTAGAACAAAGAATTGGTTCCAATAAATTTATCTATTTATATTTTATAGCTGGATTAGGTGCTGTGGCATTACATTTAGCAGTAAATGGTTTTGTAGTTTATCAGCAGACAGGACATTTGGCATTAGAACCAGAAAACTTTTTAACTAGAGAAGGTGTACAATATTTCTTCAATTCTGGAGATGCGTTGATGAATACAGTAACCAATAAACAGTTGGCAGAAATTTATTTTTCAAGTATTGTTGGTGCTTCTGGAGCATTGTATGGTGTATTAGCTGCTTTTGGTGTATTGTATCCAAATGCACCATTAATGTTTATGTTTATACCAATACAAATAAAAGCAAAATATATGATTCCATTAATTATAATAGTATACGACATAGCTTTTGCACAATACGGTTTAGATAATGTAGCACACTATGCACATATAGGTGGTGCTTTATTTGGTTTCTTGTTAATTTTATATTGGAAAAAGAGTAATAAAGTTTGGTAATGTTACAGTCTATTGTTAATGACATAAAATGGCAGTCTAAGTATGGTTCTCCTACTATAAAATTAATATTAATTAATATTGGTATTTTTATAATTATCAATCTACTAATTCTGGTAGATTTTTTAATGAAAGGTCCAAACTTAGGTTTATTAGCTATAAAAAACTTGAGTTTACATACTGGTAGTGCATTGCTAAAAAAACCTTGGGGAATTTTTACCTATATGTTTGTACAAGCAGATTTTTTTCATCTGTTATTTAATATGTTAGTTTTTTATTGGTTTTCATCATATATTACTAATTTATTAGGTAATAAAAAAATTGTACCTATTTATATTCTTGGTGGATTATTTGGTGCTTTGTTTTTTATTGTAGGAACTTATTTATTGAGTAATAATTATCCAAAAATGATTAACAATTATGCTATTGGTGCTTCTGCAAGTGTAATGGCAATAGTATTAAGTGCTGCTACACTTTCGCCAGATGCAGAAATGAGATTATTATTTTTAGGAAATATAAAATTAAAATGGATTGCAGCCGTTTATGTTTTTTTAGATATTACAATGATTAGTAGTAGTAACAGTGGAGGACATATTGCACATCTTGGTGGTGCTTTGTTTGGTTTTATTTATATCAAGCAATTACAAAATGGTAACGATTGGTCGCTTTGGTTTTATAGTATTATTGACAAAGTGAAAAGTTTATTTAGTAAGGAAAAAAACATAAAAGTAGAATATATTAATAAAGATAAAGAAAAACCCAAGTCAAAGCAACAAGACATAGACAAACAACAACACTTAGATGAGATATTAGATAAAATTAAACTTTCTGGTTATGACAGTTTAAGCAAAGCAGAAAAAGATTTCTTGTTTAAAATTAGTAAAGAAGATTGAAATTCTTAAAATGGCTCATATCATTTACTTCAAGAAGTGCTAATATTATTGCAGTACTATTTTTATTATTGTGTTTTGTAGCATCGTATATTAATCCAAATTCATTTGCATTAGCACCATTTTTGTCTTTGTTATTTCCAATTGCTTTAATAATAAATATATTATTTATTATTATATGGAAATTTAGAAAAAGAAAATTTATTTGGGTTTCTATTTTAGCGATACTATTGTCTGTTATACAATGGAAAAACTTTTTTGCAATACACTGTTTTGGTAATTCAGAAAAAAACAATGTTGAGTCAATAAAAATTATGTCGTTTAATGTAAGAGTTTTTGACTTGTACAACTGGACAGAAAATAAAAACTCAGTTAATCATATATTTGAAACTATTAAAACAGAAAATCCAGATGTTATTTGCTTTCAAGAATTTTATACCGATAAAACAGAAAATTTCAATACTGTTCAGCGACTCAAAAAATTAGGTTATCAGCATTATTATTTCACAAGAGAATTAGTATCTCACGAAACAAATGAATGGGGAATTGCAACCTTTTCTAAAATGCCAATTGTAGACAAAGGATTACTTTTAAAACAACAATTTGCATCAGCATATAATAAAAAACCATATAAAGGTTTGTATGTAGATATATTACTGAACAATAAAAAAGTAAGAATTTTTAATATACATTTACAATCTATTTATTTTGGACAACAAGATTATCAATCCATTGATGAATTAAGAAAAGAACAGGCAATAGACAAACGAGAAATATTAACTATTGCAAGAAAACTAAATACTGGTTATAAACGAAGAGCCATACAAGCCAACGAATTGAATAGTTTTTTAAAAGAACAATCGTTGCCATTTGTTATGTGTGGCGATTTTAATGATGTGCCAAACAGTTATGCAGTCAATAAAATTAAAGGCAATCTCCAAGATGCCTTTTTGCAAAAAGGTTGTGGTTTAGGCATTACTTATAATGGTAAAATTCCTTTGCTTAGAATAGACTATATCTTAGCCAACGATAAAATAAATTTCATTAATTACAAGAAAATAAATAATAAAAACTCTGACCATTTTCCAATTACAGCAAGATTTAGTATAAACTAATACAATTCATCAAACCACAACTTTACATACTGCTTTGTAAAATAATGTTACAACAAGCCTTTGCTTAGCACTTTTTAACTTATTTGATGTTTAAACTAATAAATGCTATACTAAATTTGCTTTATAACAAATAAAGCGTATGGAATCTATCGACATTAAATCTCTAAACGAAAAAATTCAGCAAAAAAGTGCTTTCTTAGATTTACTCAACCTAGAAATTGGAAAATCTATTGTTGGACAAAAATATATGATTGAACGATTGCTCATTGGTTTATTAGCAAATGGTCATATTTTGTTAGAAGGTGTTCCTGGTTTGGCAAAAACATTAGCCATTAAATCTTTGTCTGATGCTATTAATACTAAGTTTAGCAGAATACAATTTACACCAGATTTATTGCCAGCAGATATTTTAGGTACTATGATTTTCAATCAAGCAAAAGGCGATTTTGAAGTAAAAAAAGGACCAATTTTTTCTAATTTTATTTTAGCAGATGAAATTAACAGAGCTCCAGCAAAAGTGCAGAGTGCTTTACTACAAGCCATGCAAGAAAGGTCGGTTACATTAGGAAGTCAAGTATATAACTTAGACGAACCATTTTTGGTAATGGCTACACAAAATCCAATTGAGCAAGAAGGAACTTACAACTTACCAGAAGCACAAGTAGATAGATTTATGCTCAAAGTAATTATTTCGTATCCTGAGTTTGAAGAAGAACGATTAATCATGCGTCAGAATGTAAACGAGGTAAAAACTAAAATAATGCCAGTTGTAAATCCAAGTGAAATTATTGAAGCAAGACAGTGTGTTAGAGAAATTTACATGGACGAAAAAATTGAAAAGTACATTTTAGACATTGTCTTTGCTACGAGAAATCCAGAAAAATATAAATTAGAAAACTTCAAAAACTTAATTAGCTATGGTGCTTCGCCAAGAGCTAGTATTAGTTTGGCTATGGCTGCAAAAGCGTATGCCTTTATTAAGAAAAGAGGTTTTGTTATTCCAGAAGATATTAGAGCAGTTTGTCAAGATGTACTACAACATAGAATTGGTATCACTTACGAAGCAGAAGCAGAAAATATCTTCCAACAAGAAATTATAACTAAGATTGTCAATACAGTTGAAGTTCCTTAATATACCATTTTGTATAACACATAAATTTTTATGCAAACTGCCATTATTGTCATAGTAGGATTAATTATAGTATCAATTATTATATATATTGACAATTTATTATTGGCTAAAAAAAAGAATATAGTTGATATTACTATTGACAATACGCAAAAAACTTCCGACTTATTAAAAAAGGTTCGCAAAATAGAAATTAAAACCAAAGGCATTACCAATCATATTTTTTCAGGCGAATATCACTCTAAGTTCAAAGGAAGAGGAATGTCGTTTAGCGAAGTAAGAGAATATCAATATGGCGATGATATTAGAAATATCGACTGGAATGTTACTGCACGATTTCATCAACCATTTGTAAAAGTGTTTGAAGAAGAAAGAGAACTTACCGTAATGTTGTTGGTCGATGTTAGTAAATCTTCTTTTATAGGAACCAACAAACAAACCAAAAAAGAAATCATTGCAGAAATTTGTGCCGTTATTGCTTTTTCTGCTATCAATAATAATGATAAAGTTGGATTGTTGTTTTTTAGCGATCAAACTGAACTGTATATCGCTCCACAAAAAGGAAAAAAACATATATTACGATTGATTAGAGAATTGTTAGATTATCAACCTAAAAGTGGACAAACCAATATTGCTAAAACACTTGAAGGTTTTAACAACAAAATGCGTAAAAAAAGTATTGTTTTTATTTTGTCTGATTTCTTGTTGGATGATTATTTTGATAGCTTGTCGCACTTAGCAAAAAAACACGATGTAGTAGGCATTAAAGTCTATGATCAATTAGATGAAGCAATACCAAATATAGGTTTGTTACAAGTACACGATGTAGAAAGCGGACACGAAGTGTGGTTAGACACCAACAATAAAACAATGTTGAACGAATATAAAGATAAAGCCAATGCGTATCAAACATACTTTGAACAAAGTTTTGGAAAAGCTGGTGCAGATAAAATAGAAATTAAAACAGGCGAGCCATATATTTACAAACTCATGAAATTTTTTAAAGGTAGATGATTCAAATAAATCATAAAAATATTGTTCAATTTATAGTATTAAGTATTTTAATATTATTATGTATTGATTTATCTGCACAACAAGCAACGGCAACTATTGCCAATAAAAAAGATATACTTATTGGCGATTGGGTTCCTGTTGATATTAGTGTTTCTGCTCCAAACAATGCTAAAGTTTATTTTCCAAATTTTAATCAAAAAGACAGTAGTGTAAATAGTGCTATAGAAGTGGTAAATGTTTCACCAGTAGATACTATTAGAAATGGTAATATTAATCAATATCATCTATTAGTAAATTTTATTGTTTTTGATACTGGAAATATCTTATTTAATCCATTTCCTGTGCTTGTAGATAATTTAGGAAAAAAAGACACCATTTACACCGAAGCCAATATGATTCATGTTGCTGGTGTAAAAATCGACACTTCTAAAGACATTAAACCAATTAAAGAACCATTAAATGTGCCTTATACATTTAAAGAATTACTACCATATATTGGTATTGTATTATTACTAGTAGCAATTATTTTAGCAATTTTATTATTTATTAAATGGAGAAAAAAGAAAAAAGAACCAATAGACGAAAGATATTTATTACCATCACACGAATGGGCCTTGAAAGAATTGTACAAGTTAAAGCAACAAAAGCTCTGGCAAAAGGGTAATATCAAAGAATATTATGTGCAATTATCTGATATTCTAAGAAATTATATAGAATTAAGATTTAATATTCCTGCATTAGAAAATACTACCGATGAACTAATGCGAGCTATGCATAAAGGTATCATTCATAAAAAACAAAAAGAAAATATCAATCAGTTTTTAATGTTGAGCGATTTTGTGAAGTTTGCAAAAGCCAATCCAGATGTTATCGATAATGAAAATGCTATTCAAACAGTAGAATCATTTATTCAGGAAACAAAAAAAGTAGAAGAACCAAATCCAACAAATAATAGTACTGCCAAAAAGAAAAAGTAAATGCCTAAAATTTTTCCATACGAATTTGCTCATCCTCAATATTTTTATTTATTGATACTATTGCCATTGTTAGTGTATTGGTATTACTTTAGAAAAAGCAATTACTATCCAAGTTTTAATGTATCTCACGATGTTGTTGCCAAAAAATATACTACATTAAAAATAAAACTATTTAAATTTTTACCTATATTAAGAATTGTAGCATTTATTTTTATAGTTGTAGCATTGGCTCGTCCACAATCAGAAATGTCTAATAGCGAAATCAATACAGAAGGAATTGATATTGTATTGGCTTTAGATATTTCGAGCAGTATGAACGCAAGAGATTTTAAACCAGATCGTTTAGAAGCTGCAAAAAGCGTAGCCATGCAGTTTATAAAAGATAGACCAAACGACAGAATTGGCTTAGTGGTTTTTGCTGGAGAAAGTTTTACACAGTGTCCTATAACTATCGACCATCAAATTTTATTGAACTTGTTTAAAGATATTAAAAACGGAATGGTAGAAGATGGTACTGCAATCGGAATGGGTTTGGCTACTGCTGTCGCTCGATTAAAAGAAAGCAAGTCTAAAACTAAAATCGTTATTTTAATGACCGATGGTGTGAACAACACTGGTTACATCGATCCTGAAAGTGCTATAAAAATTGCTAAGAGTTTTAATATTCGTGTCTATACTATTGGTATTGGAAAAAATGGAACTGCACCATATCCAGTAGTTGACCAAAATGGAAATACTTACTTTCAAAATATGCCTGTAGAAATTGATACTAAGTTACTACAACGAATTGCTAATCAAACTGGTGGTGTTTATTTTAGAGCTACAGGAAATGCCAAGTTAGAAAACATCTATCAGCAAATAGACCAATTAGAAAAATCTAAAATTAAAATTGCTAATTATCATCAAAAGAAAGAACGCTTTCATGTATTTGCGCTTATAGCACTTTTAATTTTATTAACAGAAATAATATTGCGAAACACTTATCTTAAAAGCGTCGTTTACTAATGTTAAAATTCGGACATAGTGCATATTTTGTTTTATTATTAATAATTCCAATATTAATATTAATATACTTTGTTTCGATTAAACAAAAAGATAAATTATTAAATATTTTTGGTGATAATAAGTTTGTAGCAAAAATGTTTAATGGTAAAAATAACAAACGCACCATTATAAAATTTACTTTACTCATAGTAGCTATTGCTTTTATTATTCTTGCACTCACTTCGCCACAAATGGGAACGAAAGAAGAAAAAGTACAACGAAAAGGTATTGATGTAGTGATTTGTTTAGATTTGTCGAAAAGTATGTTGGCTGAAGATGTTTTGCCAAACAGACTAAGAAAAGCGAAACTTTTAATGCAAGAAATGCTTAGTAAGCTAGATGGCGATAGAGTTGGTTTAGTTGTTTTTGCAGGAAATGCTTATTTGCAAATGCCTTTAACAGTCGATTATTCTTCTTTGTTATTGTATTTAAGAGCATTAAACACTAATGCCATTCCTACGCAAGGCACAGCACTTGGCGAAGCATTAGAAGAAGCAGAGAAAGCATTTAATACTAAAGATGATAAATATAAATCTATTATATTAATTTCTGATGGAGAAGATCATCAGCAAGATGCAATAGATTATGCTAAAGATGTAAGTAAAAAAGGTACAAAAATTATTACAGTTGGTGTAGGAACAACACAAGGTGGCACCATTCCTTTTTATAATCAAAATGAAGTAAAAATAGGCGAGAAGAAAGATGCTAATGGAGAAGTAGTTGTATCTAAACTCAATGAAAAAATGTTGAAAGAGTTGGCAGACGCAGGCAAAGGTCATTACTACATCTTAGACAATGCAAACCAAGTAGCTGATTTTATTTCAAAAGATATTGCTAAAATGGAAACCAAAACAATTAACGATAAAGTATTTACCAATTTCGTAGAACAATATCAATATTTCTTAGCATTTGGTTTATTGTTGATATTTGTAGATGTTTTTATAAAATATAAAAAAGATTAATTATGTTTGATATAGAAAATATAAAAGCAAAATTTAAAGTCCATAAAAAATCATTAGCATTGGTTTTTATAGGAAAGTCTGCTTTAAAATTAATAGTAGCATTCGTCTTGTTGTCGCCAAATTTTTCTATTGCAGAAAGTGTCAACAACATCATTAGAAAAGGCAATAAAGCATATCATCAATCTAAGTATAATGAAGCAACAGAAAAATACAGTAGTGCTTTAGAAAAAGAACCAAACAATGCTATTGCCAATTTCAACCAAGCAGATGCTATTTATCAATTAGGAGAATACAAACAAGCACAAGAATATTTTAAAGGCATTGCCAATAGTACAAACAACAGCGAAATTAAATTCAAATCTAAATTTAATTTAGGAAATAGTTTATATAAACAAGAGCAATACGAAGAAAGTGTAAGAGCGTATAAAGATGCTTTGAAAATAAATCCGAAAGATGAAGATGCTAAATACAATTTAATGATGGCAATGGCAAAGTTGAAAAAGCAACAACAAAATCAAGACAAAAACAAAGACAATAAAAACGATAAACAAAACCAAGATAAGAATAAAGACCAACAAAAACAGCAGCAACAACAAAATCAAGATCAAAAAAATCAACAAGATAAACAACAGCAACAACAGCAAGGCAATCAAAATCAAGAAGAGAAAGAACAACAACAAAAACAGCAACAACAACAACAAGGACAGTTAAGTCAAGAAGAAGCTCAACGATTGCTAGATGCTTTAGAAAGTGAAGAAGGAAAAGTGCAACAGAAAATAAATCAGCAACAAAAAAATGGTAAGAAAGTAAAAGTTCAAAAAGATTGGTAGTTTGAAATATATAAAACAATATATTATATTTTTATTATTTATTATTGCTGCACAAAGTAGTTTTGCACAAAAATTTTATATTCAACTATCAGATAAAGAAGTACCATTAAACTACACAGTAGATGTAACTTTTACCGTAGAAAATGGCAACTTAGAAAACTTTACGCCACCTAAATTCTCTAGATTTGATGCCTATGGTCCAATGCAAAGCAATCAAACAAATATTATTAATGGCAATGTAAGTAGAAGTGTGTCGCTTACTTATACGCTACAACCAAAATCAAAAGGCACATTTACTATTCCAGAAGCAAGTGCAATAATTAATGGAAAAAAGTATATTACTAAATCTTTTACCATAAAAGTAATAGATGAAGCCAAGCAACCACAGCATCAACAACAACAAAATGCTTGGCCTTTTCCAGATCCATTTTCTAATCAAGGAAAAAAATCTAAACCAAAATCTTCAGATCAACTCAAAGCAGATATCGCAAAAAACTTTTTTGTAAAAGTTACAGCTAATAAATCTACAGTGTATGAAGGCGACCAATTAACACTAATTTATAAAATCTACTATCGTATTCAAGCACAAGGTTTGTATGTTACCAAAGCACCATCTTATAATAATTTTTTGTCGGAAGAATTTGATGTTGACTTAAACAAAGAACCAGAAATTGAATCGTATAACGGACAAAAATATTATACCAACGAATTTAGACGCGTGGTATTATTTCCGCAGAAAGCAGGAAAAGTTTCTATCGAACCAATGGAATTTCAAAGTGTAGTAATGGTAGAAATGCCAGATCCATATTTCGATAATCCATTTTTTACCATTCCACAACCTTATGAATATAAATTTAAATGTAATGATTTAAATATTAATGTATTGCCATTGCCACAACCAGCACCTAAAAATTTTAGTGGAGCAGTAGGCAATTTTTCGTTCAAAGCCAATTACGATAAAACCAAAGTAAAAGTTGGCGAGCCAATACAACTTAACTTAACTTATACAGGAACAGGAAATCTTAAACTCATTACAGCACCAAAGCTTATTTTTCCTGATGACTTTGAAGCATATCCTCCAAAAACAATAGACAACTACGACAACAAAGGTGCAGTTGTAGATGGAAGCAAAACTTTTGAATACACTTTAATTCCACAAGATGGTGGAACTTTTAAAATGCCTGCTTACGAGTTTGGTTATTTTAATCCAGAGCAAGGAAAATATGTTTCGTTTAATTTACCAGAAACAGAAATTGAAGTTACTGGAAAAGCAAAACCATCGGTTAATTTGTTAAACTTTAAGAAAAGAGAAAAAGAAGAACTAAAACAAAATGAACTACAAAACATAGAAAAAGAGTTGAATCACCAATCAAAATTATATAATAGTAATATATTTTATGGAACAATTGGTATTTCAAGTGTATTATTTTTATTGGCATTTTTCTTCAGACAAAGAGATTATTCTGATGCAGAGTTATTAGGCAAACGAAGAAGCAAAGCGAACAAAATGGCTTTAAAACGATTGAAATATGCTAATACACTCATGAAAAGCAATCAAGAAAAACCATTTTATAACGAAGTCATTAGGGCATTGTGGCAATATGTTTCTGATAAATTGCACATTACCACTACCGATTTATCTAAAGAAAATATGGCTGTACAGTTAACAAATAAAAATATTCAACAAAATAAAATAGATGAATTAATTGTAATGCTAAACAATTGCGAAGAAGCATTATTTGCATCGCAAGGCAAACAAGACACCATGCAACAGACTTATAATACAGCTATTAATTGGATAACTGATGTTGATTTAATGATTAATAAAAATAATGAAAAATAAAATAACATATATAATATTATTCATTTTATTGGCAAACAATATTTGCTTAGCAACTACTGTTGATGAAAACTTTGAAAGAGCCAATACCTATTATAAAAACAAACAATACACCGAAGCAGTAAATACTTATATTGCTTTAGTTAATCAACCAATAAAAGATGCATCGTTGTACTACAATTTAGGCAATACTTATTTTCAGCTTAAACAATATCCAAATGCTATTTTATTTTATGAAAAAGCATTATTGCTAGATGGAAGCAACAAAAAAATACAACACAATTTAAAAATAGCACAAAACAAAGCACTTACTAAAATCGAAAATAAAAATCAGTTTTTTGTAGTAAAAGCTATGGTGGATTTTTACATACATCAACAACAAAATTTTTGGACCATTCTCTTTTTGATTAGCTTAGTTGTATTTGTTGTTTGTAGCATAATCTACTTTCTCACTCAAAACAAAATCAAGAACATTGCTAGTAAATTTGCCTTTTTGTTTTTATTTACAAGCATCATTTTATTTGTAGCAAGTTATCGTTTCAATCAACTACAAACCAAACATCAATTTGCTATAGTCATGGAAAACACAAAAGCACACAGTAAACCAACTAGCAACAGCCAAATTAATTTATTAATAGAAGCAGGCAATAAAGTCAAACAATTAGACTACGATGCCAATTGGATAAAAGTAGAGTTACCCAACGGCAAAATTACTTGGCTAAATAAAGAAAGTTTGCAGAGTATTTAATGAACATAAAAAAAACATATAATTGGATAAGTCTTGAAAGTGAAAATTCTATAATAGTTAGAAATATTCTCTCAAAATGGGAAAAACTGTTAGACGAAGAACTTTTAGAAAAAGAATATCATCAATTCTTAAAAGAACATACTGGATTCTTTTTTTCAGATTATAACTGTTATTTGTCAATATCAAAGTTAAAATTATCAAGCGAACTTGAGACTGATTTTGTAAATATAAAAGATCAAAGAAGCAATGGGCTTATTTACGAATTTATTGAAATAGAAAAACCTCAAAGCAAACTTTTTAATAAAAATGGACTTCCTTCAAAAGACTTTAATAGTGCTATTCAACAAATAAGAGATTGGAAAAGATTTTTAATTGACAACAAAAGCTGGTTTAAAAAATTTTTACCAACATATTCTACTCGCATATTAAATAATAGCTGTATTAAGTTCCTAATTATAATTGGACGTAGAGCATATAATGAATCTGAAATAGAAAAAAGAAATCAGATTGCAGATGAATTAGGAATTGAGATTAGGTCATTTGATTATTTAACAGACTTATTAAGAAAAAGAAAATTTTATAATCAAGCAAATTTAGATAGTGAGAAAGGAGTGCTTGTCGAAAATCAAATTGAAAATCCATTTCATAAGGCAATTACTGATTCAGAATGGAAGAAGTTTTGTTCAAAAAAATTTAGTTACACACATTTTTATAAAAACAATTGCGAAGAAATAATTAAACTGAGAAAGTACAACAAATTAATATTTGATATGAAGTAGTCAAAATTAGATATTATATAATTTATTAACTTCAAAGCCCAAAATATAAATATCTTTTCTGAGTCCAATAATACTACCCAAATAAAGAAAACTTTAACACACTGAACACTATATAATTATTCAAAAAAATGTAGTACCTTTGCAAACCGTTTTAAATGTGTGGCAATGCTAAACCAAAGTAACCATAAGGATAAGGACTTTAACATTGCTCATATTGGGTTGAAAAAAGCAAGTCATGAATTTGATTTTGTTTTAGACAAAGCGTTCTTTGGTAAATATCCAGATGCATTGATTGAAGATTGCAATCTGCAATGTAAAGTAGTGTTTGATAAAGCATCAACACCTCATCAAATTTCGTTTGATATTAGTGGAACTATTCAAACAGAATGCGATAGATGTACAGCAAATTTTCCTATGTTCGTAGATGAACAATTTGTGTTGTATATCAAATACATTTCAGATTTTGATGAAGAAGACGAAAACGAAGATGAGATATTGTATGTTAATCACAATCAAGAAGCAATAGATGTAGCACCATTGTTGTTTGAGTTTGCACAACTTTGTATTCCTATACATAAAGTATGTGATCAATCAGGAGCATATGACTACTGCAACAAAGATATTTTAAAGTATGTCAATCACGAAGTGGAAGACAATACGATCAAAGAAAACAAGGAAGAAGAAAATATTTGGGACGATTTAAATAAATTAAAAGATAAATTAAATTAATATATTATGGCACATCCAAAACGCAAAACTTCGAAAACAAGAAGAGATAAAAGAAGAACGCACTATAAGATGGAAGCACCAAATGTAGTAACTTGTAAAACTACAGGAGAAAGTCATTTAATGCACAGAGCATATGTACATGGTACAGATTTATACTACAAAGGCAAAGTTTTAATAGAAGGTTACATCAAAAATTAATTTTTATGGCATCAACTTCTGATATTAGAAATGGTATGTGCATAAAATTTAACTCTGATATTTTTCAGATAGTAGAGTTTTTGCATGTAAAACCAGGAAAAGGAGCTGCTTTTGTTAGAACCAAGCTAAAAAGTGTTACCAATGGCAAAGTGTTAGACAATACCTTTCCATCTGGTGCAAAATTAGACGAAGTAAGAGTAGAACACAGAGAGTATCAATATTTATATCCAGAAGGAGATTTGTACAATTTCATGAATAATGAAACCTATGAACAAATTGCAATAAATGGAAACATAATTGATGCACCACAGTTCTTAACAGAAGGCATGATAGTCAAAATTGCAGTTCAAGCAGACGATGAAATGCCTTTAACTTGTACACTACCAGATACTGTTGAGTTAGAAGTAATGTATGCAGAACCAGGAATAAAAGGCGACACTGCAACCAATACACTTAGACCTTGTGAAGTAAATACAGGAGCAAAAGTAATGATTCCTTTATTTGTGAATATAGGCGATAAGATAAAAGTAAAAACGGCGACTGGCGAGTACATGGAACGCGTAAAATCGTAAGTATTTTTTATATAGAATATAGAAGAGCAGATACCAAAGGTATCTGCTCTTTTGTTTTAGAAGATTTTGCTATTTATTCTTTTACACTCTCAGAGTTACTCGATAGAGAACTCTGAAAAACTACACCTTGGTTCGTGTCTCACGAAACAACAAGATGCAGATTTACTTGTTGAACTTGCTGGTCTATCAAACAGGTAGATTTTAGCATCTATTGAAGAAGTGATTTAAACTTTTAAAGAATAAAGCTGTTTTGAATGCTATTTAGTATTAATAAAAAGATTCCGAAACTAGTTCGGAATCTTTAGAAAGTATATACTAAGTTACTTAATCTGCTTTTAAGAAAGCCAATACTTCATTACCATTGCTATCAAAAAATTGTAATATTAAACCATCTAATTTATAACTTGCAATTTTAGATAAAGCACTGTTGTATTTGTCTGCAACATTTTTACCTATACATGCTTTTAATGTACTCACTGTATTACCTAATGCTATGTTTTTATCATCAATAGATTCAATGTTGCCACTATAATTGTTACAACCATCGCTTCCCATAATTTTCATAGTACTCAAATTGATTTCTAAACTTGGAATAGCTACACTTTTATCAAGCTTTCCACCATCAATACGAATGGCAGACCAAATGTCGTTCAACTTATAATCGGCTTCGGCTTTTGGTGCTCCTTTTATAAACATTAAAACTGCTTCGTTATTGCTATTCATCAAAGTTAGTTTGTCGTCTTCTACTTTGTAGGCAGTAACGGTAGCTAATACTTTGTCAAACTCATTAGGAAATGTCATATCTACACACATTTTTTTGGTAGAAGCAATAACACTTAATTGTAATTCAGTTTGATTGATATTTTTGATTGTTGCTGTATAATTATTACAACCATTGTTTCCACTAATTCGGTTTTGTAGTACATCTACATTTAGTGTAGGTAATTTTACCATTTTATTTACTGGTCCTGCATTTATTTTTGCTAGTAGCCAATCGCCATGAGCTAAAGCTCTTTGGTCAACTTGTTTGTCTAATTCAGTGACTAAGGTATATTTTATACTAGAAACATCTTGAGGAATTTTGTTGGCATCTAGTTTTTCCTCTTTTACTTTAATTTTCTTTAAATAACCTTCTTCAAAAGTAAAACCTTCAATAGGAGCATAAAATGTTTCCCATTTGGCATCCTCTAAATTATCTGATTTAGAAACATTTAAACAAGTAGTTTTTCCTGCACCATTAGCACATTCGGTTTTCATGCCACTTACCCAAAAAACACTATTTTTTGTAGTAGAACAAGCTGTAAATAAAAAGCTTGCAAACATTAAGATAATAAATTGTTTTTTCATATTATATTGTTTAATTTTTCATATTGTTGTGTAGTATAAACTTCAAATATTATACCACAACTAAATATAAATTAAAATTAATCATTATAAAACAATTAGTTGAAAGAAAATTTACTTATGTTGATTTTCTTTTTTACTTTCCCGCAGAACTCGCGGACTTTCGCAGAAATATTCTTGTATTATTTTCTCGTATAACTCATTAATTTTTGTAGCAGTTTTTTCTGTGAGTATCTGTGTTGTCTGCGGGAAAATTATAAGTCGTTTACTTTTCTAAAAATCCCTTTTTCTATGTCGTTAACATTAAAGTTTACTAAAATGCCAAGTTTTAATTTTGTTAGTTTCAAATAAGTTAAGACTTGCTTATGGTGAACCTTAGCTAATTCTTCAACAGATTTAACTTCAATGATGACTTTTTTATTTATTAGCAAGTCTATCCTAAAACCAACTTCTAATTTATGCTCATCTATATAAACAGGTACTGGTACTTCACATTCTACATGATATCCCATCTTTTCTAAAACATATCTTAAAGCTGCTTGATAAACAGATTCAAAAAGTCCTGGACCAAATTCTTTATAAACTTTAAATATTGCTCCTCTAATATCATATGAGATTTCATTTTCTTTCATATATTAAAGTTAACGAATTCTTTTTACTTTTCCGCAGAACTCGCGGACTTTCGCAGAAATATTCTTGTATTACTTTCTCGTATGACTTGTTGATTTTCGTAGCAGTTTTTTCTGTGAGTATCTGTGTGGTCTGTACAAAAATTATTTACAATTGACTGTACTCTTTATCAGTTACAGGATTTAACCAAGTAACTTGTACCTCATCTTTAAAATTAGTAATGGCTAAGTGTACCATTTCAGTATTAACAGATGCTCCATGCCAATGTTCTATATTTTCTGGAATAATTACAACATCTCCTTTTTTAATAACTTGTGCAGGTTTTCCTTTTTCTTGATAAAGACCTTCGCCTTCTGTAACAATTAATGTTTGTCCTTTTGGATGTGTGTGCCAATTTGTTCTTGCTCCTTTTTCAAACCAAACACTTCCAATAGAAAATTCATTGTTTTTATCTTTTGAAACTAAAGGTGTAAGGAAAGCATTTCCTACAAACCAATCCTTGGGTAATTGTTGTCCTTTTTGGTATAGTGGATTATTCATTTTGTAATATTTTTAATTTGTTCTAATTTCCAATCTTTAAAGAAGTCATTGTTAATGAACCAGCAATTGGTTTGTCGTTAAAAATGTTTATGGTTTCATTCTTTTCTTGTAATGCTAAGGTATATAATAATGGTAAATAATGTTCTGGTGTTGGAATGGCTAAATCAAATGTTTTTCCTTGACTTCTAAAATTAATTAGACTTTGATGGTCGCCATTTAATATGTAATTTTTCATTTTTTCATTGGCTTCGGTAGCCCAATCATAAGCAAACTCATCATTTAGTTTATTCCAAGCGAGCATGCGTAAATTATGAACGATGTTTCCGCTACCAATAATTAAAATACCTTTATTTCTAAGCATATTAATTTGTTTTGCTAGTTCGTAATGATATTGTGCTGGTTGAGTATAATCAATACTCATTTCTATAACTGGAATATTTGCATTTGGATAGAGATGTTTTATAACACTCCAAGCACCATGATCCAATCCCCATTTTTCATCTAAACCAACATTGGTTTTAGTAATGATTTGTTGTGCTTCTTTTGCTAGTTCTGGACTTCCAGGTGCTGGATATTGCACTTCATACAGTGCTTCTGGAAATCCTCCAAAATCATGAATTGTTGGTGGATATTTCATTGCTGTTACAAAAGTGCCTTTGGTTTCCCAATGTGCAGAAATACAAATAATAGCATTTGGTGTTTTAATTTCTGTTCCTACTTTTCGAAAGCCCTGAACAAATTCATTTTCTTCAATGGCATTCATTGGACTTCCATGACCTAAAAATAATACAGGCATTTTTTCTGTATTGCTAAATGTGGAAGTTGTTTTTTCTAATTCTTTTAGATTCATAGCAGATCCAATTAATGGCAATATAGCCAATGATTTTAGAAAGTCTTTACGCTTCACTTAAGTAAGTTATGCTTGTTTTATTAAGTATTATTATTAGAAATAAATTTTACTCTTTATCTGCTTGAAGAAATTCTCCATTGAATTTAATGCTTACTTCATCGCTAATGATTGCTTCTGCAAATTTATCACCGACTGCAAATTCTGAGCGTTTAATAATTCCAGTAGCTTCAAAAGCAGTAGTTGGTTTTGAACTCATTGGATTTAATTTTTGTCCTTTAAAAACTAAATCTAATGTAACAGGTTTTGTAACGCCATGCATTGTAAGATTTCCTGTAAGCTTATATTTGCCTTTTCTTTTTTTCTTTAATGCGGTACTCTTAAATGTTAACGCTGGAAATTTTTCTGCATCAAAAAAATCGGCACTTTTTAAATGATTGTCTCTTGCTTCTATAAGCGTATTAATTGAATTTGTTTTGGCACTTAGTTCAATAGTAGCATCACTAAAATCAGGTGTTGTAGTTGTTACATTAATAGTAACATCATCAAAAGTACCACTAATGTTGTTAAATCCTAAATGTGTTACTGTAAAATATAGCTGAGAATGAGCTGAGTCATTTGTCCAAACTTGTTTTAACGCTTGAGCACTTACCATTAGAAAACCAATTAGTGTGAATGCTCCTAAAAATAATTTTAATTTTTTCATCTTTTAGTCATTTTAATTATTGTTATAAATTGATAGTACAAAGGTGAAGAAAAACCAATTTTTGATTTTATACTTATTGGAAGTTCTTGGGTAAATTTAGGAAATGAGTGTATTTTGCATTTCTTCACGAAAGTCTCCTGGCGATTGACCTGATTTCTTTTTAAATACTTTCGAAAAATAAGATCCTTCGTTATATCCTAATTCATAACTAATTTCTGCAATAGTTTTATCTGTTGAAATTAAAAGATTTTTTGCTTCAATTAATTTTCGCGTTTCAATGATTTCTGAAACGCTTTGCTCCATAATATTTTGACATATTAAATTGAGATTGCGAGAAGACATAAATAATTTTTCGGCATAGAATTCTACACCAACAGCTCTTTTATAATTTTCTTCTAGAATATGAAGAAAACTTCCGAAAGCAATTTGTTGTGTTTTTTGTGTATTTTTTTTCTCAGAACTATGTTTTTTTCGTTCGTTTTCTATCATTGTTAAAACTACAGCCAATAATTGCCGAATTATAGCATAATCAATAGTTTCTTGTTTGGTTTCATCGTACATCATTTCACTCAGCGTAATTAATCGTTTGAAGCATAAATTTCGTTCTAATTCTATATTGGCTTGGTTATGATATAGTGAGTACAACTGAAAGGTAGTTTCTGGAATAAACTCACTTTTAAAACGAATGCCCCAAATTTCGCATTTACCATTTACCAATTTAGGAATTACTCGATGTGTTTTACCTTTAGTTACAAAGCTTACAAAAGGAGCTTTGATGGTCTCATTTTCAAAATCAATAAAATGTTCTAACTCACCTTCTATTCCAATAAGTAATTCTTCAAAATCGTGATTGTGTGGCTCAATAGTTTGCTGTGCTATCTTGTTAGCTTCTTCTGTATTAACTTTAAATATGTGAAAGAGTTGTTGCATTAGTTAGTTTGAAGTTAAGTCATATAGACACTAAATATACAAAACCATTTTTCATTTCTATAAATGAGCTTATAACCGAAATCAAACTATTGTTTCTAAAATGGTAATAATTAGCACAATAAAACGAAATTATTGTGCTAATGTTAATTGCATTTGATATTTTGATAGATGTTCTCTTGAAACAAGATAATCATCTAAAAAGTTATACCTTTGTTGTAGATAGTTATGAGTATTACCAAAGAGCAAATTATAGCAGCTTTATCACAAGTAGAAGATCCAGATTTTAAAAAAGACTTAGTGTCTTTAGGAATGATAAAAGACATTACATTTGATGATAATAATATTTCATTTACAGTAGAATTAACCACGCCAGCTTGTCCGTTAAAAGACCAAATAGAACAAGATTGTAGAAATGCAATTGCTCAAATGGTTTCTAATACAGCTAAAGTAACCATTAACTTTACTTCGAGAGTTACTACACTTCGAGATAAAAAAGACATACTGCCTAATGTAAAAAATATTGTAGTTATTTCTTCAGGAAAAGGTGGCGTAGGAAAATCTACCGTAGCAGTAAACTTAGCATTGGCATTGTCTAATAGTGGTGCTAGTGTTGGTTTAGTAGATGCAGATATTTATGGACCTTCTATTCCTACAATGTTAGGAATACATGGACAAAAACCTGGTTTGCAAAAAATAGACGATAAAAGTAAAATTGTTCCTGTAGATTATTTAGGCATGAAAGTAATGTCTATTGGATTATTAATTAGTGAAAAACAACCAGTTGCTTGGCGTGGACCAATGGCTACATCTGCACTACGACAAATTATGACAGATGTACTATGGGACGAACTTGATTATTTGATTTTAGATTTACCACCAGGAACAGGAGATATTCATTTAACTTTAGCACAATCATTTCCAATTACTGGTGCTGTAATTGTTACTACACCACAAGAAGTTGCCTTAGCCGATGCAAGGAAAGCAGTGGCTTTTTATCAGTTAGACCAAATAAAAATTCCAATTTTAGGTGTAGTAGAAAATATGGCTTACTTTATTCCGCCAGATATGCCAGAAAAAAAGTATTACATTTTTGGAAAAGGTGGTGGCAGATTGATTGCTCAACAATTTGAAATTCCTTTCTTAGGAGAGTTGCCAATAGAACAAGTAATTAGAGAAGGTGGCGATTTAGGAAAACCTGCGGCATTGCAATTTTCTAATCCAGCAGCTAAAGCATTTGGCGATTTAGCACAAAGTGTAGCACAACAAATTGCTATACATAATGCAAATTTCGTAACAACTTAGTACTTTTGTAGCGTGGAAATAGATTTAAAACATAAGGTAGAAGATGCACTCAACAATATTCGTCCGTTTTTACAATCAGATGGTGGCGATATTGAGTTGATTGATATTACCGATGATTTAATTGTAAAAGTAAAATTGATTGGAGCTTGCGAAACTTGTAAAATGAGTATGTCTACCATGAAAGCTGGTGTAGAAAGTACAGTTATAACATCGGTGCCAGAAATAAAAGCAGTAGTAGCTATTAACTAAATAATATGACTTATCATCAATTAGTAGAACAGATTCAAACAAAAAAATCTTGTTTATGCATTGGTTTAGATACCGATTTAGATAAAATTCCACCACACCTTTTACAATACAACAATCCAATTTTAGAATTTAATAAAGCCATTATTGATGCTACGCACGATTTATGTGTTGCCTACAAACCCAATATTGCATTTTATGAAAGCTATGGTGCAAAAGGTTGGCAAGCATTAGCAACAACAGCACAATATATTCCTAATAATCTATTTAAAATTGCAGATGCCAAACGAGGCGATATTGGTAATACAGCACAACAATATGCCAAGGCATTTTTTGAAACAATGAACTTCGATGCTATTACACTTTCGCCATACATGGGATTAGATACTATTGCACCATTCTTAGCGTACAAAAATAAATGGGTCATTGTTTTAGCACTAACTTCCAATAATGGTGCCAAAGATTTTCAATTCGTAGAAGAAAATGGAATTCCACTTTATCAAACAGTAATACAAAAGAGTTTAGCTATTGGCACTAAAGAAAACACAATGTTTGTGGTTGGAGCAACCAAAGAAGACTATTTTAAAACTATTCGTAAAATATGTCCAGATAATTTTTTGTTAGTTCCAGGAATTGGTGCTCAAGGTGGCGATTTACAAGCCGTTATTGCTAATGGTAAAACAAAAGATGTTGGTTTGTTGATAAATGCTACTCGAAGTATTATTTATGCTTCTAACGGAAAAGACTTTGCAGAAAAAGCAAGAGAAGCAGCACTTCAGCTGAAAAATGAAATGGAAGTATTGCTTTTTTAGAATAGTTTTCAGATTTTTTAAATAAATTTGCATTATGCAGAATATTAAAGTACTCATAATGGTACTACTAATTAGTGTAATTAATGTAGTATTAGGACAACAAGTTATTAATTCAGCTGGTGGAAGTGCTGTTATTGGTTCAACACAATATGAATATAATGTAGGTGAAACAATAATTGAAACAGGAACAAGTGCTACACTAATAATAACACAAGGACTGTTGCAGCCAAGTCAGTTAACAACATCAATAAAAGATAATTTATTAACCATAAACGATTTTTTAGTATTTCCTAATCCAAGTGAGTTTGAAATAAATCTTAAAAACAATTTCAGTAAAGCAACAATAATTTACAGTTTAGTAGATGAAAAAGGAGCAGAAGTATTGAGTCATCAGCCAATAATTATAGATAAAGGAAGCGTAGAAAAAATTAATGTGCAACAGTTAGCAGCAGGCAATTATTTTTTAAAATTAGATGTAAATATTGGTCAAGATAAATATGTAGGCACTTATAAAGTGCTGAAAATAAAATAATAAGAGCAACTTTTATAGTTAGTAGTAATAAAAGTTGCTCTTTCTAACAGAATAAAAAAATTCAGAAATTGAATCTTTGTGTAAAGAACTCTTGATGCAAAGCTATGATATATTATAACTTTTTTTGATTTCAGATTGTTATAAAATATTACTAGCATTGCAGTCGATTTTAATCGAACAAGAAATTAAAACCCAAACACAAAAGAAATTATGGACTTTTTTATTGATTTGTTAAAAGTTATAAGTAAAAAGAAACTTCAAAACATAGAAATTTTAGATAAAACACTATTGTCTAATAAAGATAGTCTTTATAGCAAATTCTATCATGGAATACTAGAAGATTTGATTAAAGATGATAATGATGCTGTTGTTTTTTTATATGGAGATGATTCAGAAACTAGTTTAAATAATTACAGACAATTTAAATATAGATTTAAAAAGAGAATTTTAAATACACTTTTTTTCCTTGATTTATCTAACAAGGAATATAATACCAAAATTCAGAAAGATTATTTTGAAGGAATTAAATCTATATATGAAGTAGACATCATTCAAAAATTTGGCGGAAACAATAGTTTAGTACATAAAATAATTACAGATAATTATAATATTGCTAAAAAGTATAAATTTTATAATATATTAGCAGAATATTCTAATAAACTAATCAACTATTATACACTAGAGGCAAACTACAATCAAGTACAAAAAGAGAAAGAAAAATATATCAAATATTCAAATCTTACAAAAGAAGAAAACTTAGCATTTATACTGTTTAATGAAGTTAACATCTTAACATCAGATGATAAACCCAATACTAAGTTAATTCAAAAAAAGCAAGCAGAAGTAGATACAGTAATAAAAAATAGTGAGTCAGAGTTAACAAAAATATATGCCTATATGACCATGATTTTGTTAGATGAACTTTCATTAAATTATGATAGTGGAATTAATAACTGTCATAATGTACTTAATTTATTGTCTAAAAGAGATTTTCTAATCAAGCAATCTTATACCTCTTTGGTCAATTATTTTATAATTAGAATGAAATACCAGCAACGAGATTTTTACAATTGTGAAATCTTAATTGAGCAGATAAAAGACAAAATGTTTGGACTGAATTGGTTTATGGCAAACGAAATTAGATTTAAAATAGCACTCAATAATAAAGAATTTAAATTAGCCAAACATATATATAATGGAGTTGTAGGACATAACTTATATAACTCACTACCATCTAAATATAAAGAAGTATGGCAAATTTATAATTATAGCTTGCAACTCTATCAATCTATAATAGACAATACAGAGTTTGCCAATAACATCTATACATTAATCAACGATTGTCCTACCGTTTTTCATGATAAAAGCGGATTTAATTTTTCACTTATACTACTTAAAATAATGTATTTTATAAACAAACAAAAACTAGATGAAGCAAGTCAAACTATTGGCACGCTTAGAGTATATAGTTCTAGGTATTTTAAAACCAAAAAACACGCAAGAAATAAAGTATTAATTAATGCATTAATTAAGTTAGAAAAAAACAACTTTGAATCTCAAATAAACCCATTCTTAAACATTAAAGATCCAAATGAAGATATATTGTTAGATGCAGAAATTATACACTACGAAAACTTACTAAGTGCTATAAATCTAATGCATCAGCATAATAATACTCAAAAACAATAAAAAAAAATACCTTGTTATGTAACAGTAGTTATTAGCGTTTAATAACTTTTTCACTAAGAAGATACAATTGCTTAAAGAATAAGCTTAACAGCGTTAAAATAAAGTAAAAACAATATTAAGTCGAAAATTCATATAGCAAGATTTACTAATTCGGACATAATATTTTTGCTAAAACTGAAATAAGACAACAGGTGCTTAATTAATAGTTTTACATCAAGAAACAAGACTACAAACATAAGTATCCTATTGTAAAGTAAGTAGATTTAAGAGAAGTGAACAATTTTTAGATTAGACACTTAGCTTGCATTAATTTTAATTATTGACAAATAATACTTAAAAATGCAAGAAAATAAAGTCAAATCTTTAATTAAAAACTGAAATTATGACTAAGTGTATAAAAGTCATTTAATATCATTCTTCAGATTTCTTAATTCTCCTATTCTCTTACTTTACAAATAAAGATAATAAGTAGTTTGATAAAATTATAATAAGAATGTTTCTAATGGGTTTTGTATAAATTAGAATAACCATTTATAATGATTTTACTAAAAAGTGTAAAAAGTAACTACTTTTTTGTAAATTATTGTTATCTTTGCATCAGACTACTAGCTAAACTCATTTTCGTTTAGCAACATATTAAAAAATAATTAAAATGTTGAATATGAAAGCATTCTACAGCTCATATTTGTACATTGTTGCTATCTTATTATTTGCAGCAAATACAAATATAATTAATGCTAATGAGGTTGAAAAAGAAACTGTATCAAAAAACAGTAACAACAAAACCATTAAAGCTAATTACTTCTATATCGATGAAGAAGTAAATGCAAAAGAGCAAATTTTGTACCAATTAAAGTTGGTAAAGCAAAACAACGATTTTTATTTATTTACTCATGGTAAATCAGGCGAGTTGTTTATTAATAATCAATGGATGAATGCACAACAAATAGTAGCATTTATAAAACCTAAATTAAATAGCAATATTAAAACGCTAAATATCTTCGGTTGTGAGTTTGCCAAAGCAAAAAAAGGAAAACAAGCAATAGCATATTTAGAACAAAACTTAAATATAAACATCGCAGCATCTACAAATATTACAGGTAAAGATGGCGATTGGACACTGGAAGTCGGGAAACATAAAAACCCTATTTATTTTCCCGACTATAATTTCAATCTAGCTTGGACATTGGCAGATACTTGTGCTTCTTGCGATTTTGATGGCGACGGAATCATCAATAGTATAGATTTAGATGACGATAATGATGGCGTTAAAGATGCTACAGAGTCACCTTCTTGCTTTTATACTGAAGCAGAAGTTACTCAAATAACAAGCGTAACAACTCAATTAATAAGTACTGCTTCACTAACTAATTTATACGATAACAATAATACCACTTATTTCAATTTTACAACAAATGCTCAAAGTGTTGCAGGCAAAGAAATTTTTAAATGGTCTTATCCATTTCCAATTAAAGCTTGCAATTTTATTTTTGAAATGGAAAACTCTAATAGTTTTTTAAATCATGTACTTACTGTAGGCGTTAATACCTATGTAACATTGCAAGGTTTTAATGGAACTTCTTGGATCAATTTGTCAGATTCTGTTGCTTATGATAGAATAGCTACAGGCAGTTTAGAAATTTTTAAGGTTACAAAAAATGCAGATTATTATCAACAATATAGATTATTAGGAAATAATGGTACGGTTTATTCTATTGGAAATATCGCAGAAATTAATACAACTATTTGTGCCTTTATTCCAGAATATTATCCTAAAAATCCATGTATTGCAGATATGGATAATGATGGATTTCCCAATCAATTTGATTTAGATAGCGATGGCGATGGCTGCCCTGATGTATTTGAAGCTAGTGTAACTGGTAGTATTTATACTATAGATACTATTGCTGGTCCATACGGAGTTAATGGTTTGGCGAATAGTATAGAAAATAAAGATACAGCTACAGCAAGAACTACTTACCTTAGTACTTATGATGAATATGCATTAGACTCTACAAATTCCAGATGTTTAGATACAGATGGAGACGGAATCTTAGACATTTATGATATAGATGATGATAACGATGGGGTGTTAGATATCGATGAACAAGCAACATGTCCTACTACTGCACCAGATGGAAAAACAAATTATCAATACTGGGATTATTGGACATCTATTGGTTGGCACGATATGATTCCTATTAGTGGTGTTGGTGGTCCTTATACTTTAAATATTTGGCCAGATGTAGATGAATACGGATTACCAACTAATAATTTAACACCAACTACAACAGGAACTGTAAATGGCATAAATGGTCCAGCAGGTACAGATTTTTTACAAAATATAGATGTACTAAGATGGCAAGGTTGGATTCATTTTCCACCAGAACTTTATGGGCAAACTATTACAATAAGAACTTCTAATTTTGTTGCTGGTAATGTTGGTGCTGGTGCATGGGTTATTTCTACAGATGAAAATCCATATAATTGGATAGATCCAACAACAAGCACAGGTGTTCCATTACTAGATATGAACAATACTACTGGTTTCTATAATCCAGTACAAGGTTGGAATCAACCACCTTTTGGTTTTACAGATTATCCTAGATACGAAGGACTTTCAGGTGCTCAATCTCCAGCTAATGGTGGAGATGGTGCTATTATTCCTGCTCCAAGAAATCAACCAACTGCTTTTCATGCTACAATTACAGTAAGTCCAGACGGTCATTACTTTTCTAACTGGCAAGTCGATCCAGTCAATCAATGGGCTCCACACTATATGGAATACTCTACTGATGGTGGAACTAATTGGGCGCCTATCCCAAATACTTTTTATAATTCAACTGCTCCTTGTACTGTTACAGATATTGATACAGATGGAGATGGTATTCCTAACAGACTAGATTTAGATAGTGATAATGATGGTTGTTTTGATAGTTACGAATCTGGTTCAGTTACCAATGCTAATGACAGTATAGTGGCTGCTCCTTATGGTAACAATGGTTATGGTCTTTCAGTAGAAACTAACGATTCATTTAATGCATCTAGTAATTATATTCCAACTTATTACTATGCCGTAGATAGTACTTTAAGTATATGTATTGATTCTGACGGAGATGGAATACCAGATTTATTAGATATTGATGATGATAATGACGGGATATTCGATGCTGTAGAAAGTCCATTTTGTTATTACACCAAAAACGAAATTAGTACTGGAGATAGAACTTCAATATTAAATATTACTTCCGATTTGGATTTAGTAAGTGGTGTTACATTAAATATGAGTATTGATGGTATTTATCCTACAAGCAATACAAGTTTTACAGGAGCTCAACCGGCTGCAAATCAAACCATATATCAAGTAGAATTTCCTATTCCAGTCGAAATAAAAGCTATTTCATTTATATATGACAATACATTTAAAGTGTTAACTGCTGGATCAAGTTTAGTATTACAAGGAAGTAGTACGGGTGCATCTTGGACAAATTTAAGTGGTACTTTAACAAGCTTCGATTCAATGAAAGTTACACAAAATGCAGGAAAATATAAGTTCTATCGTTTATATGGTCTTTCTGGTACTACTGCAACAAATTCTCGTTTTGAGGCAGAATTTAACTTACCATCATCATTTGGTGCTAGTACCTATCAAAAACCAAATTGCTTTTTTGATATAGATGGCGATGGAGTACCAAATCAATTAGATTTAGATTCAGATGGAGATGGTTGCCCAGATGCTATAGAAGCTTCAGTTGTAGGTACACTATTATCAGGCAATGTTGTCAATGGAGATTCTACCACTGTTATAGCTGGTGCTATAGCTCAAGGTGATTATGGAAACAATGGTTATGCAAATTCAATAGAGGTATCAGATGCTTATAATACAACTACTATCTTTCCTTTTATTACATATTACTATGCAGCTTCAAAAAGCATAAATATATGTGCCGATAGCGATAATGATGGTATTAAAGATTATGTACAAGACTTAGATGATGATAATGATGGTATTAAAGATGCCACAGAATCTCCAAGCTGTTTTTATAGTAGTTTAGCAGAAGTAACCGAAGAATTTAGCATCACTACAGATATGGCACCTTTTAATTCAGTTTCAGTTATAACTAAATTAATAGATAACGACTCAGTAACTGCTGGCTACAGATTCTTGGCAGGTCAATCACTTGCAGGTCAAGATATCTTTAATTGGACATACAATCTTCCATTAAAAGTTTGCCAGTTCCGATTTAAAATGAGCTCAACAACAAGCTTTGTTAATAATCCTTCAACAGTTGTACTTCAGGCATTCGATGGTAGTTCATGGTACAATCTAACAGATACTATAACAATGGATGCTGTGGCAACAGCAAGTCAAGAAATATTTACAGTTACAAAAAACAGTAATTACTATCAACAATATAGATTATTGGGTATCTCAGGTACAGGAAATGTTAATGGTACTACAAACGAATTATTTGTTACTTTGTGCGATTCATTCGTTCCAGAATATTATCCAAGAGCAGAAACTTGTCTTGAAGATACAGATGGAGATGGTATTCCAAATCACTTAGATTTAGATTCAGATGGCGATGGTTGTCCAGATGCTACAGAAGCAAGTGTAAGTGGTAACTTAGTTTCTGGTGGCGTAATTAATTTTGATGGAACTACTTATACTTATATCATTACAGATGGAGCAATAGCAGAAGGACCTTATGGTAATAATGGTCTTGCTAATGCTGTAGAAACCAACGATAGTGCTACTGCCAATACAACTTACTCTAGTACTTATAGTCCAATAGCATTAAGTACAACTTTAAATGCATGTGCAGATACAGATAATGATGGCATTCCAGACTTAATAGATATTGATGATGATAATGATGGTATCTTAGATGCAGTAGAAAGTCCAAGCTGTTATTATACAGAAACAGAGGCAAAAGTAATTACAGCAGTTAAATCAGATTTTTCATGGAATGGAACTAACTCGTTAGATAGAACATATGATGGAAATAATACTACCTATGGTCAGATAACAGATTTATCAGGAACAAGCATAGCAAATAAAACCTTGGTTGATGTTCAATTAGCAGCACCAGTACCATTAGGAAATGTACAAATTGAAGTAGGAGGAGTGGCTATATCGCAAAATATTTCATCAACATTTTATTTAGAGGCATGGAATGGTAATTCATGGGATACTTTATCTGCACCACAAGCATTAAACACAATAAATACTACCTATACATTTACCAAAACTATAAGTACAGCAGGAGTTTATTATAGTAGATATAGAATAGTAGGAAGTGCAGGCGGAACAAGCTTAGTAAATGGTAGATTAGAAGAAATATACATAAATCCAAACAAATATTCAGCATCATATAATCCAAAACCAACTTGTACAAATGATACAGATGGAGACGGCATCTTAAATCACTTAGATTTAGATTCAGATGGCGATGGCTGTTACGATTCATATGAAGCAAGTGTAACAGGTGCAACAAAAAATGCTAGTGCAACAGATAGTATAGCACCAGGACCATATAATGGCAATGGCTTTGCAGATGCATTACAAGCAGTAGCAGATACTAATACTTATAAAGACATTTATAAATACATATATGCTTCATCAAATGTATTAAATATATGTGCCGATACAGATAATGATGGTATTCCAGACCTAATAGATATTGATGATGATAATGATGGTATCTTAGATGCAGTAGAAAGTCCAGGTTGTTTTTATACATTCAATGAAGCAAAATCATTAAAATCAGTTTCAACACAATTAACTTATCCATCTACAGATAATATCAATACACTTATAGACGGACAAATATCTGGTGGAGGTTTTAACTTCGATAATGGTCAAGATAAAACCAATAAAACAATATTTGAATTCGAGTCTAATGCACCAGTTACCATGAGTAGTTTTGAAATTACACTTGCTGCTGCTGCAAACTTATTTTCTAGTACAGCAGCTTCTATACAATTACAAGCATGGAACGGAACTGCATGGGTTAATTTAACAGCTCAACTAAATCCACAAAGTCCAATATTGCGTACAGGATCAGTTTATACCATACCAGTAACTCAAGATAGTGGTTCATATACTAAATACAGATTACAAGGATTGGCTGGTACAATGTTAAGCACAGGTGTAGAAGAAATTTCCATTATAGCTAATTCATCAACCTACTCACCAAGTGCAAATCCAAAGCCAAATTGTTCCGATGATTTTGATGGCGATGGAATTCCAAACCACTTAGATTTAGATAGTGATGGCGATGGATGTCCAGATGCAACGGAAGCAAGTGTAAGTGGAAATCTATTGTCAGGAACCATTGTCAATTATGATGGAAGTAACTATACTTCAACAGTAGTAGATGGAGCAATAGTTGAAGGCGACTATGGAAACAATGGTCTAGCAAATAATATAGAAACTAACGATAGTACTACTGCTCAAACAACTTATACAAGTACATATAATCCAATAGCATTAAGTACTAACTTAAACGCATGTGCAGATACAGATAATGATGGTATTCCAGACCTAATAGATATTGATGATGATAATGATGGTATCTTAGATGCAGTAGAAAGTCCAGATTGTTTTTATTCTGCAACCGAAATACTTATACCTACAAATATTTCAACAGACTATGCTTTTGATGCTACAGATAGTTTAATTATGCTAATCGATGGACAAGAAACAGGAGCTAGCTTAGCTAATAGTTTTAACTTTACAGCATCTCAAGCATTAACTGCAGGATCAGAATTGTTTACAGTAGAATTTGCTTATCCAATAGTATTATCTAATATAGATTTTGTAGGTAGAGTAACCAGCAATACAAGTGCTACTGCTCGTTTATACGGTTCTAATGATGGTTCAACTTGGGTGAGTTTAAGTACTGCTGATGTTAATATAGGTGACGGTGCTTATAATCCAGAAAATTTTCCAACAACTAATACAACTGCATATAAATACTATAGTATTAAAATTGTAAATGGTGCAGGTACTACATTAGCTACAAATGTATATACTTTTCCAGAATTACACTTTACATTAAGTAGTTTAGTAGCTTATGGTTCAAGTGCAAATCCAAAACAAACTTGTTCCGATGATTTTGATGGCGATGGCATTCCAAATCACTTAGACTTAGATTCAGATGGAGATAAATGTCCAGATACATACGAAGCAAATGTTACAGGAAGCATAGCTTCAGTAGATACTGTTGCTGGTCCTTACGGAAATAATGGTCTAGCAGATAGTATAGAAACTAATGATAATTCAAATGCTCAAGTAACTTATTCTAGTACCTATAACGCATATGCTTTAGATAGCACTTTATCTCTATGTATAGATACAGATGGTGACGGTATTCCAGATTTAATAGATATAGATGATGATAATGATGGCATTTTAGATATTGATGAAAATGTACCTTGTTTCATCAATAGTATACTTCCAGCTACTTTTACAGTAAGTAGCGTTACTACTGGTGCTACTGGTGTAGCAACTGGTACCTTTAGTTATAATGATGGTGCAGGTATTAGTGGAAATGGTACTTGGCAACTAAATTATTCAAGAGGACCAAACGGAACTGGAACATTAGATGGTGTAGTTGCTAGTAGCAGTGGTAGAGTAGCAGTGCAAACCAACGGTACTACTCATGATGATGTCTTTGATTTCCAAATTACAAGTCATACAGAAACAGGAACTATAACAGGAAATGATTTTGGTGTTACTGTTTATGGTAGTTCAGCAAATTATAATCCAATTTCAATTTACGATTACTATATATTAAACTATGATGGAGTATTCAATGATCCTCAATCAGAAATTACCAATTACAATACTGGAGATTTTTATAGTGCTTTAGATACTTTCTTTCAAGGGGTAGATGAAAATAATGGTTCATTAGCTTGGTCTGTTACATCTATCGTGCCAAATGTAAATAAATTACACTTAGAAGCATTTGCGGGTAATGTATTAGAAGCATTTGGTTTTAGCTTTAATATTATAGATTACGATTGCTCTGCTCAGGATTATGATGGCGATGGAATACCAAATTATTTGGACTTAGATAGTGATGGAGATGGCTGTCCAGATTCTTATGAAGCAGGTGTAACTGGTGCTACAAAAAATGGTTCTTCTACAGATTCAATAGTTAATGGACCTTATGGTACAAATGGTTTAGCCAATAGTATTGAAACAAATGATAGTATTAATGCAACTGTAACTTACACAAGTACATATCTAAATTTAGCATTAGATAGTACAATTAATGCTTGTTGTTCAGATATATCGAATAATATTATTAATGCTGTGAATCAAATGTGTTTCGGAAGCACAACAGATTCTATTTTTGGTACAGTACCAACGATAACTCCAGCAGATGATTCTATATACATATGGCAATCAAGTACAGATAGTATAACTTGGACTACTATTAGTGGTGCAACAACGCAAAATTATGGCTTAAGCACTGCTACTACAGATTTATGGTATAGAAGAATTGTAGGAACAGATACATTAGGTTGTTCTTCAGATACAAGTAATGCCGTTTATGTAATAGTTAATTATGCAGATACAATTAAAGATACTCAAACAATCTGTTTTGGCGATAGTGTAATAGTAGGAACAAGTATCTATACAACAACAGGAAACTACACAGATACGCTTATCAACGCACAAGGTTGCGATAGCATCATCAATACAAACTTAACAGTATTAGCAGAAGATGTAAGAACCAAAGATACGACAGTATGCTTCGGTGAGAGCGTAACAGTAGGAGCAAATACCTATACAATAACAGGAAACTACACAGATACGCTCATCAACGCACAAGGTTGCGATAGCATCATCAATACGAACTTAACAGTATTACCAGAAGATGTAAGAACCAAAGATACAATAGTATGCTTCGGTGAGAGCGTAACAGTAGGAGCGAATACCTATACAACAACAGGAAACTACACAGATACGCTTATCAACGCACAAGGTTGCGATAGCATCATCAATACGAACTTAACTGTACTACCAGAAGATGTAAGAACCAAGGATACAACAGTATGCTTCGGTGAGAGCGTAACAGTAGGAGCAAATACCTATACAACAACAGGCAACTACACAGATACACTCATCAACGCACAAGGTTGCGATAGCATCATCAATACGAACTTAACTGTACTACCAGAAGATGTAAGAACCAAAGATACGACAGTATGCTTCGGTGAGAGCGTAACAGTAGGAGCGAATACCTATACAACAACAGGAAACTATACAGATACGCTTATCAACGCACAAGGTTGCGATAGCATCATCAACTTAAACTTAACAGTATTAGCAGAAGATGTAAGAACCAAAGATACAACAGTATGCTTCGGTGAGAGTGTTACAGTAGGAGCAAATACTTATACAACAACAGGCAACTACACAGATACGCTCATCAACGCACAAGGTTGCGATAGCATCATCAACTTAAACTTAACTGTACTACCAGAAGATGTAAGAACCAAAGATACAACAGTATGCTTCGGTGAGAGCGTAACAGTAGGAGCGAATACCTATACAACAACAGGCAACTACACAGATACACTCATCAACGCACAAGGTTGCGATAGCATCATCAACTTAAACTTAACTGTACTACCAGAAGATGTAAGAACCAAAGATACGACAGTATGCTTCGGTGAGAGCATAACAGTAGGAGCGAATACCTATACAACAACAGGAAACTACACAGATACACTCATCAACGCACAAGGTTGCGATAGCATCATCAACTTAAACTTAACTGTACTACCAGAAGATGTAAGAATCAAGGATACAACAGTATGCTTCGGTGAGAGCGTAACAGTAGGAGCGAATACCTATACAACAACAGGCAACTACACAGATACACTTACCAACGCACAAGGTTGCGATAGCATCATCAATACCAACTTAACAGTACGACCACTAGATACAATTACTAGAGATATCCAAATTTGTTTAAACGATAGTATAGTTGTATGTGGCAATGTATATAAAACATCAGGTACTTATATAGATACATGTACAAGTGTAAATGGTTGCGATAGTATAATAACAACCATTTTAACATCAAGTACAATTATTTCAAAAGTACAGAATGTAATATTGTGTTTGGGCGATAGTTTAGTAATGTGTAGTGGCAATGTATATAAAACAGCAGGAGTATATCAAGATACTTGTATGGCAGCAGCAGGTTGCGACAGTGTTATAACCACTACAGTAACATTATCAATTTCATTATGTGCAGATAGTACACCAACATTACCAGTGTGTGATACTTGTACGAAAACATTGTGTTTAGATACCATCTTTGACAATGTAGAAGGTATATGGACATTGTGCGATGGCAGTCAAACAGCAACAAGTGGATTAGGAAGCTATTCAATAGACAGTACTACAGGTTGTATAACATATACATCAAATGGTATTATAGGCAGAGATACATTATGTGTTGTCATATGTGATAGCATATACAATTTCTGTGATACAGTACCAGTAGTGATTCAAATCATACCAACAGTAGATGTAGTAGAAGACACGATAAGCATAGGCACGACAGATAGCATTTGTGTACAGATAGAAGCAGGCATGTCAGCAGACAATGTACAAATCGTATATTGTGATGGCACGATAGATAACATCACAACACCAACAACAAACATCAATGGTAATTGCATCAATGTAACCTATACAGGCACGAATATCGGACAAGACAAATTCTGTGTAGTAGTATGCGACAACGACTTAGGTATTTGTGATACCACAGAAGTCATCATTACAGTTTTACCACAAGACAGCACACCAATCTTACCAGTGTGTGATACCTGTACCGAAACACTATGTTTAGATACGATATTTAACATCACACCAGGCCATTGGACACTATGCGATGGCAGTCAAACAGCAACAAGTGGATTAGGAACATATTCAATAGACAGTACCACAGGATGTATCACTTACACATCGAACGGAATCATAGGAAAAGACACACTATGTATTATAGTATGTGATACGATAAACAACATCTGCGACAGCGTACCAGTAGTAATCCAAATTACACCAACAGTAGATGTAGTAGAAGACACGATAAGCATAGGCACGACAGATAGTATTTGTGTACAGATAGAAGCAGGCATGTCAGCAGACAATGTACAAATCGTATATTGTGATGGCACGATAGATAACATCACAACACCAACAACAAACATCAATGGTAATTGCATCAATGTAACCTATACAGGCACAAACATCGGCGAAGACCAGTATGTTTCAGTAGTATTATGTGATACACTAGACACTAGGCATATGTGATATACAGAAGTTTCATGTGATGTGTTACCACAAGACAGTACCAACATTTACCAGTGTGCATACAGTACCGAAACACTATGTTTAGATACGATATTTAACATCACACCAGGCCATTGGACACTATGCGATGGAACACAGCAAAAATCATATTCAATAGATAGTACCACAGGATGTATCACTTACACATCGAACGGAATCATAGGAAAAAGACACACTATGTATTATAGTATGTGATACATACATAGTGAAATATCTGCGACAGCGTACCAGTAGTAATCCAAATCATACCAACAGTATGTAGTAGAAGACACGATAAGCATAGGCACGACAGATAGCATTTGTGTACAGATAGAATAACAATAGTATTATGTGATGTAGACAATATCAGATGCCACAACTACCTGTAGTCAATTCACATACGAAACATCGACAACAGTTCTGTAGATGTCGTATGTAATGTGATAGCATTGTGTACAGATAAAGTGTTAGTCACAGACACAGTACAACATTACCAGTGTGTGTGGTATATAGATGGCAATAGCCATATGCATACAAGCAACAAGTGGACTAGGGAACATATTCAATAGATAGTACCACAGGATGTATCAATAGGAATCATAGGAATTACACTATGTATTATTCTGTGATACGTATGCGAAAGTAATACAAATCAAATTACCAACAGTAGAAACACTGTAGTAGAATAGGGAAACAGACAGATACATTTGTGCATGCAGGCATGTCAGCAGTCATCATTATCAATAATCACGATGCACAACTAGGCCGACAATACACACAAACATCGGCAACAGTTCTGTATGTGATACAGTGATATCAATGGTAATTACATCAATGTACAAAATTCTGTGTAGTACTACTGTTTTTAGATACGATATTTAACATGTACAGAAACACTATGTTTATAGATGACCAGGCATTGGACACTATGCGATGGAACACAGCAAGCAACAAGTGGACTAGGAACATATTCAATAGACAGTACCACAGGATGTATCACTTACACATCGAACGGAATCATAGGAAAAGACACACTATGTATTATAGTATGTGATACGATAAACAACATCTGCGACAGCGTACCAGTAGTAATCCAAATTACACCAACAGTAGATGTAGTAGAAGACACGATAAGCATAGGCACGACAGATAGCATTTGTGTACAATAGAAGCAGGCATGTCAGCAGACATATTGTGATGGCACGATAGATAACATCACAACACCAACAACAAACATCAATGGTAATTGCATCAATGTAACCTATACAGGAACGAATATAGGAGAAGACAAATTCTGTGTAGTAGTATGCGACAATACACTAGGCATATGTGATACCACAGAAGTCATCATTACAGTGTTACCACAAGACACAGTACCAACATTACCAGTGTGTGATACCTGTACCGAAACACTATGTTTAGATACGATATTTAACATCACACCAGGCCATTGGACACTATGCGATGGAACACAGCAAGCAACAAGTGGACTAGGAACATATTCAATAGACAGTACCACAGGATGTATCACTTACACATCGAACGGAATCATAGGAAAAGACACACTATGTATTATAGTATGTGATACGATAAACAACATCTGCGACAGCGTACCAGTAGTAATCCAAATTACACCAACAGTAGATGTAGTAGAAGACACGATAAGCATAGGCACGACAGATAGCATTTGTGTACAGATAGAAGCAGGCATGTCAGCAGACAATGTACAAATCGTATATTGTGATGGCACGATAGATAACATCACAACACCAACAACAAACATCAATGGTAATTGCATCAATGTAACCTATACAGGCACAAACATCGGCGAAGACCAGTTCTGTGTAGTCGTATGTGATACGACACTAGGCATATGTGATACCACAGAAGTCATCATTACAGTGTTACCACAAGACACAGTACCAACATTACCAGTGTGTGATACCTGTACCGAAACACTATGTTTAGATACGATATTTAACATCACACCAGGCCATTGGACACTATGCGATGGAACACAGCAAGCAACAAGTGGACTAGGAACATATTCAATAGACAGTACCACAGGATGTATCACTTACACATCGAACGGAATCATAGGAAAAGACACACTATGTATTATAGTATGTGATACGATAAACAACATCTGCGACAGCGTACCAGTAGTAATCCAAATCACACCAACAGTAGATGTAGTAGAAGACACGATAAGCATAGGCACGACAGATAGCATTTGTGTACAGATAGAAGCAGGCATGTCAGCAGACGATGTGAGCATTGTACTATGTGATGGCACGATAGATAACATCACAACACCAACAACAAACATCAATGGTAATTGCATCAATGTAACCTATACAGGCACGAATATCGGACAAGACAAATTCTGTGTAGTAGTATGTGATAATACACTAGGCGTATGTGATACCACAGAAGTCATCATTAGTGTTACCACAAGACACAGTGGTCTTATGTGTGATACATGTACAGAAACACTATGTTTAGATACGATATTTAACATCACACCAGGCCATTGGACACTATGCGATGGAACACAGCAAGCAACAAGTGGACTAGGAACATATTCAATAGACAGTACCACAGGATGTATCACTTACACATCGAACGGAATCATAGGAAAAGACACACTATGTATTATAGTATGTGATACGATAAACAACATCTGCGACAGCGTACCAGTAGTAATCCAAATTACACCAACAGTAGATGTAGTAGAAGACACGATAAGCATAGGTACGACAGATAGCATTTGTGTACAGATAGAAGCAGGCATGTCAGCAGACAATGTACAAATCGTATATTGTGATGGCACGATAGATAACATCACAACACCAACAACAAACATCACTGGTAATTGCATCAATATCACCTATACAGGCACGAATATTGGACAAGACAAATTCTGTGTAGTAGTATGCGACAATACACTAGGCGTATGTGATACCACAGAAGTCATCATTACAGTTTTACCACAAGACACAGTACCAACATTACCAGTATGTGATACATGTACCGAAACACTATGTTTAGATACGATATTTAACATCACACCAGGCCATTGGACACTATGCGATGGAACACAGCAAGCAACAAGTGGACTAGGAACATATTCAATAGACAGTACCACAGGTTGTGTAACTTATACATCAAATGGTATTATAGGTAGCGACACACTATGTATTATAGTATGTGATACGATAAACAACATCTGCGACAGCGTACCAGTAGTAATCCAAATTACACCAACAGTAGATGTAGTAGAAGACACGATAAGCATAGGCACGACAGATAGCATTTGTGTACAGATAGAAGCAGGCATGTCAGCAGACAATGTACAAATCGTATATTGTGATGGCACGATAGATAACATCACAACACCAACAACAAACATCAATGGTAATTGCATCAATGTAACCTATACAGGTACTAATATTGGCGAAGACAAATTCTGTGTAGTAGTATGCGACAATACACTAGGCATATGTGATACCACAGAAGTCATCATTACAGTGTTACCACAAGACACAGTACCAACATTACCAGTGTGTGATACCTGTACAGAAACACTATGTTTAGATACGATATTTAACATCACACCAGGCCATTGGACACTATGCGATGGAACACAGCAAGCAACAAGTGGACTAGGCACATACAGTATAGACAGCACTACAGGATGTATCACTTACACATCGAACGGAATCATAGGAAAAGACACACTATGTATTATAGTATGTGATACGATAAACAACATCTGCGACAGCGTACCAGTAGTAATCCAAATTACACCAACAGTAGATGTAGTAGAAGACACGATAAGCATAGGTACGACAGATAGCATTTGTGTAGAAATAGAAGAAGGTATGTCACCAGATGATGTAAGCATTGTACTATGTGATGGCACACTAGACAATATCACAACACCAACAACAAACATCAATGGTAATTGCATCAATGTAACCTATACAGGCACGAATATCGGACAAGACAAATTCTGTGTAGTAGTATGCGACAATACACTAGGCGTATGTGATACCACAGAAGTCATCATTACAGTTTTACCACAAGACACAGTACCAACATTACCAGTATGTGATACATGTACCGAAACACTATGTTTAGATACGATATTTAACATCACACCAGGCCATTGGACACTATGCGATGGAACACAGCAAGCAACAAGTGGACTAGGCACATACAGTATAGACAGCACTACAGGATGTATCACTTACACATCGAACGGAATCATAGGAAAAGACACACTATGTATTATAGTATGTGATACGATAAACAACATCTGCGACAGCGTACCAGTAGTAATCCAAATTACACCAACAGTAGATGTAGTAGAAGACACGATAAGCATAGGTACGACAGATAGCATTTGTGTAGAAATAGAAGAAGGTATGTCACCAGATGATGTAAGCATTGTACTATGTGATGGCACACTAGACAATATCACAACACCAACAACAAACATCAATGGTAATTGCATCAATGTAACCTATACAGGCACGAATATCGGACAAGACAAATTCTGTGTAGTAGTATGCGACAATACACTAGGCGTATGTGATACCACAGAAGTCATCATTACAGTTTTACCACAAGACACAGTACCAACATTACCAGTATGTGATACATGTACCGAAACACTATGTTTAGATACGATATTTAACATCACACCAGGCCATTGGACACTATGCGATGGAACACAGCAAGCAACAAGTGGACTAGGAACATATTCAATAGACAGTACCACAGGTTGTGTAACTTATACATCAAATGGTATTATAGGTAGCGACACACTATGTATTATAGTATGTGATACGATAAACAACATCTGCGACAGCGTACCAGTAGTAATCCAAATTACACCAACAGTAGATGTAGTAGAAGACACAACCACTATTGGCACGACAGACAGCATTTGTGTACAGATAGAAGCAGGCATGTCAGCAGACAATGTACAAATCGTATATTGTGATGGCACGATAGATAACATCACAACACCAACAACAAACATCAATGGTAATTGCATCAATATCACCTATACAGGCACGAATATTGGACAAGACAAATTCTGTGTGGTCGTATGTGATAATACACTAGGCGTATGTGATACCACAGAAGTCATCATTACAGTGTTACCACAAGACAGCACACCAATCTTACCAGTGTGTGATACATGTACCGAAACACTATGTTTAGATACGATATTTAACATCACACCAGGCCATTGGACACTATGCGATGGAACACAGCAAGCAACAAGTGGACTAGGAACATATTCAATAGACAGTACCACAGGATGTATCACTTACACATCGAACGGAATCATAGGAAAAGACACACTATGTATTATAGTATGTGATACGATAAACAACATCTGCGACAGCGTACCAGTAGTAATCCAAATTACACCAACAGTAGATGTAGTAGAAGACACGATAAGCATAGGTACGACAGATAGCATTTGTGTACAGATAGAAGCAGGCATGTCAGCAGACAATGTACAAATCGTATATTGTGATGGCACGATAGATAACATCACAACACCAACAACAAACATCACTGGTAATTGCATCAATATCACCTATACAGGCACGAATATTGGACAAGACAAATTCTGTGTAGTAGTATGCGACAATACACTAGGCGTATGCGATACGACAGAAGTTATTGTAAGCGTACTTCCTGTAAACGATACTATTACAGATACCATCTATGCTAATGATTCCATCATATTCTGTTTTGATACTATTTGTATAGATGGCAATAATCAACCAATTATAGAAGTTGGTAGAATAGTAGATGGGGCAGTGGTTGGTTTATATCGAGAAGACTGGGGTTTTGATACGCTTACTGGCTGTTTAATATATTATGGCAATGATACGGTAGAGGTAGATACACTAGTGTTTATTAGTTGTGACACTACAGTGATAATTCTTCATAAGTTACCAATTCCAGATACAATTCCAGATACAATCAAGATAGGTCAGACGGATAGTGTATGTGTACAGATAGAAGAAAGTATGGATGCAGACGATATTAGTATTGTGCTATGTAACGGCACATTAGATAATATCACTATGCCAACGACTACAATTAATGGTAGTTGCATCAATGTAACTTATACAGGAACAAACATCGGCGAAGATAAATTCTGTGTAGTAGTATGTGACAATACACTAGGCGTTTGCGATACAACGGAAGTCATTGTAAGCGTACTTCCTGTAAACGATACTATTACAGATACCATCTATGCTAATGATTCTACCATATTCTGTTTTGATACTATTTGTATAGATGGCAATAATCAACCAATTATAGAAGTTGGTAGAATAGTAGATGGAGCAGTGGTTGGTTTATATCGAGAAGACTGGGGTTTTGATACGCTTACCGGCTGTTTAATATATTATGGCAAAGACACGGTAGAGGTAGATACACTAGTATTTATCAGTTGTGATACTACGGTGATAATTATTCAGAAGCTACCAACAACAGAGACAATATATGATACTGGCGTGATATTAACACTAGATACGATATGTGTTGAGGTGGAGCCAATGATGAGTGGTATCATAACGGAGATAGAAGACTGTGGGCATAGTAACAACAGTGGCAATGTGTATACTTTAGATGAGAATGGCTGTATAGTGATAGACAGAAGTACAACTGCAGGCTATAATTTAGACACACTATGTATTATTAAGACCGACACGGTAACAGGAATAAAAGACACGACGGTACTAATAGTGAGTAATTTACCAGACCATTGCGACTTTATATCTGATACTACAATTGCATGTAACTTTAATGGAGAAGGCGACTATTGTATATCATTAGATTTGAATACTATTCAAAGGTATCAAATCTATATAGATGGTACGCTAAGTGCACAACAGTTTAGCAGTGCAAGTGGTTGTGGCGAGACAAGTGTAGAGGGAGGTTATAACTTTGAGATTACAAGATATGTAGACAATGTACCACACTTGTTAGAAGAGTGGAGTATCAATGATACGACAAGCATCTATCCAATGGTTAACTTTAATACATTAGCTGAGTTAGCAATTTATATGAATAGTGTAGACGCATCAGGCATGTGGTTTGTAGATGGACTGAATGTCAAGTCTGCCAATCCAAATTTATCGTACAGTACAGGCACAGGCATTCATTATTTTGCATGGACACCAGAAGCATCTACTTATACAGCACAGTATAATAATAGAATTAGCTATAGTGCTACTAAATTAACACTTACTGAAGGCTGTCATGAAGTGATTTTAGTAGATACGATGACAGGGTGTAGCGATACAGCACAAATATGTATCGTATGTCCAACCTGCGATAGTTTAATAGTAGAGGATACGATAGACTTAGTATGTGATAACTACGAAGGTAAATTGTGCTTACCAATACCAATGAATAGAATAGAGGATTATAACATTTATGTAAGTGGAGATTTATATACCTCAGGAATAGATATATGTGATGAACAGATAGTAGGAAGATACTCCATCAATGCACAAACCTATGTAGATGGAATACCACATACTTTAGAACAGTGGATAGTAAATGACAGCTTAACAATAACAGAGGCAGATAGCGTAAGCTTTACTACACTAGATGAGTTGGTAGCTTATATGAATAGTGTAAATCCAGAAGGAGCGTGGCGATTAAATGGTTTGACAATTTATTCAGACAATCCACATATTTTTGCAGATGCAACAGATACCATCATCTCCATATTCTCAGTATCACCACTGTTAAGTTCATATGTAAAACCAAACTACGAAATCACCTATTTAGGTAGCGAGATAGTAGTACCAGGTGGTTGTCATTGGGTAGTAGTAGAAGGCAAGGAGAACTTGTGTAGAGATAGTGTATGGGTATGTGTAGATCTCAGCGGCTGTATACCAGTGGATACGATTAGAGATACGACCTGTTATGGATGTCCGATAACAGTATGTTTAGATACTACACAGTTATCAGGTACAGTAACGAGTATTGCTACCTGCGATGACAATGCAAATGTAGAGATAACAGGCACAGATCCATGTATAGTATATACACCAGAGGATGGCTTTACAGGCAACGATACGATATGTATTACAGTATGCGATGACTTAGGCATGTGTGATACGACAATTATTATCATTACAGTAGAAGAGCCAAAAGATACTATAAGAGAGACACTACCAATCAACGAAACGGACAGCATCTGTGAGTTCACTACGCCGGCAGGCACAGCTATTACGATAACGGCATGCACAGGAGCGACAGCAGGCGTAGAAGACTATATTAGTTGGTACATTAATGAGGAAGGTTGCTTGGTTTACACGGCAGGTGATGTTAAGGGAACAGATACACTATGTATAAGTGCATGTAATGAGGACGGCGAATGCTTCGAGACTACGGTTATCATCACGGTAACAGGCGTGCCACCAGTAGCAAATAATGATACAGTGGTAACCGATGTAAACACACCAATTACAATAACGGTACTAGGTAATGACGAACAAACCGATAGTGATCCACTACAAGTATGTAGTCCAGAAGGTATCATTACAGCACCAGAGCATGGAAGTGTGGTAGTGAATACAGACGGCACGATAACCTATACACCACAGGTAGACTACAGAGGAGTAGACAGCTTCCAGTATGTAATCTGCGATCCAGATGGTAACGATACAGCATGGGTATTTATAGAGATAGAAAGCTGTATCATACCAAATGCGATCTCACCAAACGGAGATGGTATCAACGATACTTGGTACATACCATGTATAGAAGAGTCAGTAGATGTAGTGTTATGCGTTTACAACCGATGGGGCATAGAGGTGTATAGAAACGAGGCATATAGCAACTTGTCTGGCTGGGATGGCGAGTACAAAGGAGCACCACTACCAGATGGTACTTACTACTATGTGTTGAAATACTTAACCAGAGAAGGAGAGCAGGTGAACAAAGCAGGATTTATAGTCATTCACAGGTAATAGATAAGAAAAGAGAGAGAATACCAAAAAGCCAATAAGGCAGCGTGTAATAGAAGGCATGCTGCCCCAAAGGCAAAAAAGGGAACAATAAAAGGAACAAATAAAAAGAAAAGAGATGATAAATAGTCTTAAAGTATTCGGTAAAATGGCGTTGCTACTGTTACTATTACAAGCAGGAGTGGTATACGGACAACAAGAACCACAGTACACGCAGTTCATGTATAACAAGTTGCCAATCAACGCAGGTTACACAGGTTCTAGAGAGGTGCTAAGCATTAGGGCACTGTATAGAAACCAGTGGACAGGCATAGATGGAGCACCACAGACAACGACAGTGAGTATTCACTCACCGTTTAAGAAAGAACACTCAGCCATGGGCTTTTTCTTAGTGAACGACAGACTAGGTGTAACGAACCAAACATGGTTTGATGTAAGTTACGCATACCGAGTACCACTAGGCAAAGGCGTAAAGTTAAGCATTGGTATCAATGCAGGTATACTATGGTATAAGAGCAACTTATCGGAGTTAAATCCATTGGAACAACAAGATCCAGTATTCCAAGAGAATGTAAGTAGAATACTTCCAGATGTAGGAGCAGGACTATATATCTATCACAAGTATTTTTATGTAGGAGCGAGTGTACCTAACTTTATCAAAGGCGACTTGTACAACAAAGACCAAGTAGACGCACTAGCACAGAGTTCACAAGGTAGCTTTACAAGTGCAAGCAGAACACCACACTTTTTTGCACTAGCAGGAGGTGTAATACCAGCAGGTAAGGTACTTAAAATCAGACCACAGATAATGTACAAATACATAGCTAGTGCAGAGCAAAAGATACCACATGAGTTTGACTTTAACTTAAGCTTACTCATTTACGATAGAGTAAACATAGGCGGAACCTATAGAACTGCCTTTCACAACAAGAAGACAGGACTAACGAACAGCGATAGCTTCGATGCACTTTTAGAGGTATGGCCAACCAAACAACTGTTAATAGGCTTTGCCTATGATTATACACTAACCAAACTCGGAGATTATAACAATGGTAGTTATGAAGTGATACTAGGCTATGACTTTGGCTTTGAGAAGAAAAAAGTAATCACACCAAGATATTTTTAAAAAGACCTAAAACAGAAATACAAATGAAAAAGGGACAAAAATATATAAAAAGAGCAATAAAAATAAACATAAGCAAAATAGTACTATTACTTATGATGCTCCTGTTTTTAGGCATGCAAACCAAAGCACAAGTAATAGAAGGCGGTGGAGTTACAGAAAATGCAATAGGAGGCATAAGCAAAGCAGAGAAGTTATACAACGACTTAGCCTACAAAGAAGCGATACCATTATATGAAGATTACCTAAAGAAAAAAGGTGAAGGCGATGTCAAAGCGATGAGCGAGTTAGGCGATTGCTATAGATTAACATCTAACTTTGTACAAGCAGAGTATTGGTATGGCAAAGCAGTAAATGCAGGAGATGAATTAGATCCAAAATACAAGCTATACTACGCACAAATGCTACAGGCAAATGAGAAGTATGAAGAAGCAGCAAAGTGGTATGCCAATTACAAGCAAAGTGTACCAGAAGATAAAAGAGCAGGGAATCAACTCAAAGCAAGTGCGGACTACGGACAGTACTTACTAAGTAGAGATAGATACGAAATACATAATTTAGATTTTAACAGTGGTGGATATGATTTTGGACCATATTACAAAGACGGTGGCTTATACTACTCCTCAAGTAGAGACAGTTCAAAAGCAATAGGCAGAGAACACACATGGACAGGGACACAGTTTTTTGATATGTATTTTGTAGAAGGAAAAGGTACGAAGTTCGATAGCAAGCCAAAACAGCTAAAAGACGATGCCAGTACGAAGTATCACGAAGCAACACCAAGCTTCACACCAGAAGGGAATAAGGTTTATTTCACCAGAAACAACTATTATCATGGCAAGACAGGCAAGAGTGATGATAAGATAGTAAAGTTAAAGATATACGAATCGGAGGTGAATGGACTGAAGTGGGACAAAGACAAAGAGTTTGCGTATAACAATGATGAGTATAGTGTAGGACATCCAGCACTTACACCAGATGGTAATACGATGTATTTTATCAGTGATATGCCAGGTGGTTACGGTGGTACAGATGTATATGTAACACAGAAAGAAGGCGAAGGCAGTTGGGGTACACCAAAGAACTTAGGACCAGAAATCAACACAGAAGGCATGGAGATGTTTCCGTATGTAGATAAGGATAATAACCTATATTTTGCTAGTGATGGACATGGCGGTTTAGGCGGTCTAGACATCTTTAGAACGAAAGTAGACGCAAAGACAGACAAAGTAGGTAAGATAAGAAACATAGGAGCACCAATCAACAGCTCTTATGATGACTTTGGCTTAGTATATGGCGAAGACAAAAGCACAGGATATTTTACATCAAACAGAGAAGGCGGACATGGATTAGATGACATTTATAGCTTTGAGGATGATGGAATTTACCTAGAAGGAATAGTAGTAGATGCACAAACAGGCGAGCCAATCTGTGAGAGTAAAGTAAAGATGATCGCCAAAACTACGAGCAGTGAAGAAGGTAGAACAGAAACGGAGTGCGATGGTGAGTTTGAGTTTGGAGTGATTAAGAATATGGATTACTGTTTTGAGGCGAGTGCAGAAGGTTATGCAAGCAACAATAGTGTGTGTGCTACAACCAAAGGCGTAGAGCCAGGTGGAACAGTATTTGTAAAAATACCATTAGAGAAGAGCAAAGAATATGCTATGAGCATCACGGTACTAGGTAAGAGCTTAGAGAGCTTAAACACACCAAATACTACGACACCAGAAAGCATAGAAAACATAGACAACAAAACACCAGAGAATACACATCCACTGGCAGGAGCGAAGATACTATTGTCTAGCAAGTGTGAAGGATGGACAAAAGCACTAGTAGCAGATGAGAATGGTAAGATATGCGAGATAGTAAGATGCGACTGTGATTACATAGTAGTAGCCAACAAAGAAGGATACCTACCAGGATATACAGAAGTAATCAAAGATGATGGCGATTGTAAGATAGACATGAGATGTGGTGTTAATCCAAAAGAAGTAGAAGTAATACTAGATCCAATACCAGGTGGTATGATAGACACAGATGGCGATGGCATACCAGACAGCTATCCAGATGGAACCATATCAGAGCCAATCGTGTTAAAAGACATTTATTATGACTTTGACAAGTGGTATATAAGAGAAGAGAGTGAAGGCGACTTAAACAAGTTACTTAGCTTCATGCAAGAGAACCCAAGTGTGATAGTAGAAATTGGCTCACATACCGACTCAAGAGCACCATATGATTATAACATCAAGCTATCGCAACGCAGAGCACAGAGTGTAGTGAACTGGTTGATAGCAAGAGGCATCAGCAAGAATAGACTACAAGCCAAAGGCTATGGTGAAACACAACCAGTGAATGGCTGTACCGATGGTGTACCATGTAGCGAGTACGAACACCAAAGAAACAGAAGAACAGAGTTTAGAATAGTAGGAGGTGGCTACGACTTCAAATCACTACAAAGATTTGATATGCAAGTCAACCCATGTAGAGACTGCCCATTCTAAGAAGGAGAGAATATAGCTAACGCAACAAATTTTCTTGTTTGGCAATGAGTGTTGCAACAGTTGCATCGCCTGTTACATTAGTAACTGTTCTGCACATATCTAATATTCTATCAACAGCAAAAATAAGAGCAATGCCTGCTAAAGGAATTCCTGCTTGTTCTAAAACAATAACCAACATTACCATACCAGCACCTGGAACTGCTGCTGAACCAATAGATGCTAATGTTGCGGTAACTATGATGCCTAATTGTGTAGCAAAGCTTAAATCGATGCCTAATACTTGTGCTATAAAAACAGCTGCTACTGCTTGATATAAACTAGTTCCGTCCATATTTATGGTAGCACCTAATGGCAAAACAAAGCTGCTAATGTCGTCATCTACACCAAGATGTTCAGTTACTCTTTCCATAGTTAATGGCAATGTAGCGGCTGATGATGCGGTAGAGAATGCTAGAAGTTGTGCTGGTGCTATTGCACTAAAAAATCGACGCAAATTTATTTTTACAAAAAATCTTATTAAGAATCCATATATAATGATTACTAAGAATAGTAGTGAAAAAATGACTGTAAACATATATTTTCCTAATGCTAAAAAAACATCGGCACTTGGAATATTGACTATCATAGCTGCCATTAGTGCAAACACACCAATTGGTGCTACGCTCATTATTAAATCAATCAATTTTAATAATACTTCATTCGCTCCATCAAAAAAAGCAATTACTGGCTGTGCTTTTTCAAAAGGAATTAATATTAATCCAATGCCAAAGAAAAGTGTTACTACAATAATTTGTAGCATATTGCCATTGTTACTTGCAGATTCAATGATGTTACTAGGAAATAAATCGACCAATGGTTGTAGTGTACCATTGGCTTTTGTAGTATTTGCATTTTCTTTTTTTTGAATTGCTTCTGATGCATATTGCTCTAATAAAATTTGTCTGGTTTCTGGTTGTACACTTTTTCCTGGTTTGATTATAGATACCATAATTAAACCTACGCTGATTGCAATAACTGTGGTTAATATATACAAGCCAATTGTTTTAACGCCAAGTGTAGATAGTTTGGTGATGTCTTTAATATCTGTTACGCCTTTGATTAGTGATGTTACTATTAATGGTATTGCAATTAGTTTGAGTACATTAATAAATATAGTACCAAATGGTTGAATGAATTCAATGACTAATTTTTGAGCATTACATTGGTTGGCAAGATAACCTATTAATACACCTAATAGCATTCCTATAATAATTTTCCAATGTAGTGCTAGTTTTGTTTTAGTCATTCATCAAAGATTATTTAAAGCTCAAATTACGCATTTGAAATTTATTCTAAAAATTATTTTCACATATAAATATAATATTTAATAAATATTTTTTCATATTAAAAGAAGACTTTTATTCATTTTGTCTTGATATTTACCTGTTGGTAAACAGGCAAAACAAATCAAAACCTGCTTGCCAGCAGGCAAGAGTCAAGAAGCATTTAAGGCAATTTTACTTTACTCTATTTTTATTTTGGTGAAGTAAACCGATGATAAATTTATATCTTCATGCTTATTGCTCGTTCCTCGCAATACAATTTCGATACATTTACATCTATTGCTAAAAATGCTTCTACGCTATACTGCATTGGTTTTTGCTTTTTTTATTTCGATCAATTTATTGTAAGTTGCTTATAAATTGTTCTAAGATGGTAATAGCAGCATCTGCAACTGGAGTTCCTGGTCCGAAGACTGCTGCTACACCATTATCATATAAGTATGGATAATCTTGCTTTGGAATAACGCCTCCACAAACTACTTTTATATCTGCTCTATTGTAATTTGCCAAGCATTGAATTAACTCTGGAATTAGTGTTTTATGTCCAGCAGCTAATGAACTCACACCTACAATATGTACATCGTTTTCTACTGCTTGTTTGGCTACCTCTGCTGCTGTTTGAAACAAAGCACCAATATCCACATCAAAGCCAATATCTGCAAAACCTGTTGCAATAATTTTAGCACCTCTATCGTGTCCATCTTGACCAATCTTAGCTACTAAAATTCTTGGTTGTCTGCCATATTGTTTAGCAAACTGCTCCGTTAATGTTTGTGCTTTATTAAAATTGCTATTCATCTTAATCGACGATTTATAAACGCCAGCAATTACTGCATTATTGGCTTTGTATCTTCTGAAATGTGTTTCTAAAGCATCAGATATTTCGCCTAATGTTGCTCTTGCCTTAGCTGCTTCTATTGCTAAAGCTAATAAATTATTGCCTTTGTTTTTAGCGGCATCTGCTAATGCTTGTAAACTCGCTTGTACTTTACTTGCATTTCTAGTACTTTTAATGTGCTGTAATCGTTCTATTTGTTTATTTCTAACTTCTGTATTATCAATTTCCAAGATGTCAATATCTGTATTTTCATCGGTGATAAAATCATTCAATCCAACAATAATATGTTCACCACTATCTATTTTTGCTTGTTTTTTTGCAGCAGCTTCTTCAATTCTTTGTTTCGGAATTCCAGCTTCAATCGCTTTAGTCATTCCACCTAAACTATCAATTTCTTTCAATAACTCAATAGCTTCATTTAAAATATTTAAAGTTAAATTTTCTACTAATTCGCTTCCAGCCCAAGGATCGATAGATTGTGTAACTCCAATTTCTTTTTGTAGATATAATTGTGTATCTCTAGCAATTTTAGCAGAAAAATCGGTTGGTAATGCAATAGCTTCATCTAATGCATTGGTATGCAAAGACTGTGTTCCACCAAGTACAGCTGCCATTGCTTCGATGCAAGTTCTTGCTACATTATTAAAAGGATCTTGAGCTGTTAAACTCCAACCAGAAGTCTGACAATGCGTACGCAACATCAAGCTTTTTTGTAATTTTGGTTGAAACTGTTTTACTACGAAAGACCATAAAACTCTTGCTGCACGCATTTTAGCAATCTCTTCAAAATGATTCATGCCAATTCCCCAAAAAAAAGACAATCGTGGTGCAAAGTCATCAATATTTAAACCAGCAGCTAAACCAGTTTTAATGTATTCTAAACCATCTGCAATGGTATACGCCAATTCTATAGCAGCAGTAGCTCCAGCTTCTTGCATGTGATAACCACTAATAGAAATAGAGTTGAATTTTGGCATATATTGACTGGTATATTTAAAAATATCAGCGATAATATGCATGGAATTTTGTGGTGGATAGATGTAAGTGTTTCGCACCATAAATTCTTTGAGAATATCGTTTTGAATGGTACCACTGAGTTGTTCTTGTGCTACGCCTTGCTCTTGTGCTGCAACAATATAAAATGCCATGATTGGTAAAACAGCACCATTCATCGTCATCGATACAGAAATTTTATCGAGTGGAATTTCATCGAATAAAATTTTCATGTCTTCTACGGTATCGATAGCAACGCCAGCTTTTCCTACATCGCCAGTAACTCTATTGTTGTCGCTATCGTAGCCACGATGTGTAGGTAAATCGAAAGCGACAGACAAACCTTTTTGACCAGCAGCTAAATTTCGTTTGTAAAAGGCATTAGATGCTTCTGCTGTAGAAAATCCAGCATATTGTCTAATTGTCCAAGGTTTTTGAACATACATTGTTGGATATGGTCCTCTTAAAAAAGGAGCTTTTCCTGCAATATAGTGTTGCAATGGTGTTGCTTGATTTTTTTGTTTTTGTTCTTCAGCAACTAATGATTCAAAACTTTGGTTGATGCTTGCCATTGCTGTAAAGGTAGTAAATTTTATAATTAGCTAATTTGGTAATGTCGCTAATAAGTTTAAATTAATATTATGTGTATTTATTTTATATTTTTATAGTATGCAAAGATTTGATGTAGTGTTTTCTTTGGATGAAAATTGAATGTTTTTTCAAATAAGCTACCATCTATAATTACTGGATATTTGAAATAATTGATTAAATACAATGGCATTGTTTTGAGTTTGAAAGATTTTACAATTCGCTCGGTAAGTGCTGGTGGTACAGATGGTATTTGTATTGGAATACATCCTGATTCTTTTACTGCATCTTGTAGCGCAATATAATCTGCTGGTGCAACATTGTAAACGCCTGGTTTGTTTTGCTCGAATGCAGTACAAATGGCATCTCTCATATCATCGATATGTATAAACTGCATTAATGGAGAAAAGCCCCAAAGTACTGGTGAACTTTTAGCCGCTAACATCATTGAAAAAGTATTTCTAATTCCTGGTCCTGCAATATTACAAGGTCTTAGTATAGTGATATTTAATTCAGGATGTTTGTATAAATATATGTTTGATAAATTTTCTAACTCTACAGAGTCTACTAAATCCATAGTTAGTTCAGATGCTTTTAATGGTGTTTTTTCATCTAATAAAGAAGGATTATAAGGACTTGCTCCGTAAACAAAATAGGTAGATAAAACTAATGTTTTTGGTACATTATATTTTTTAGCTAAATCGAATAATTTTCTAGTACCAATTACATTAGCATTATAACGAGAAAAACGATTCATTTCTTGTGTAGAAATTCTACCTAAGTGAATAATACCATCAAACTGGTGTTCTCTAAAAATATCTTCGAAAATTCTTTTATTAAAATCTACTTTATAGCTTTCAACAGGAACACCCAAATCTACCTTAGTTCTAAAGTCAACAGCAATAACTTTAAAGTCCTTTTTTAAATGTTCAATAACTTTCTTGGCTAAAGCACCAGCTGCACCTGTAACCATTATTTTTTTTCTTGCACTCATTATTTCTGAAAAATTGAAGTTCTTTTATCTAATCCATCTTTAATTAAATTATTAATTGCTGCTTTAACTGTATCTACTCTTTTAGTAATTAAATGCTCTGAATGTACATCATTTTCAAAATACATTGGTTCTCCAAAATGCAAATATACTTTTGAAGGAATTACAAACGGTACTACTAATGGAGCATATGGTATTCCTAATAATTTAGCCAAAGGTTTCATATCTGTAAGAGAAATGATAGACTCTTCGCAACCAACAACACCTACAGGAATAATTGGTGCTTTGTTTTTCATGGCTAAGTGCATAAATCCATTGCCAAATCTTGCTAATTGATATCTTTTTGAAAATAGTTTTCCAGAACCTCTAACACCTTCTGGGAATACTACGATAGCTTCTTCATTATTCAACATTCTTTCGCAATTAGTAGTATCGCCAACTACAGCACCTACAGAGTTTAGCCAATTGCCTACAAAAGGAACTGTAGGAAAAAATTTTTCTGCCATTGCCTTTGGTGCTCTTGCTCCATGAGTATTACTAACCATAGCATAAGCTATTAGCAAACCATCAATAGGTAGTTGACCACTATGATTGGCTATAATTAAACATCTGCCTTCTTTAGGTATATTTTCTAAGCCAAACGCTTCTACTCTAAAATAGTCTTCATATAAGAATTTAATTACTCTTAAACTATCTTTTAAACTTCTTAAATTAAATCCCCAAGCATCAAAACCTTTAGAGCCAACTTTATTTGGAAAAACATTGATGAATTCATCTATTCCATCATCATTAAAAATTTGTTTTAATATGGTTGTATTTTTTTTTGCCATTTTTTTATCCTAAAGAAATAGAAATTTAAGATAAAATATTATTCTAACCAAAATTATTAGTAAATTCAACGAAATAATAATTTATGCTTAATTTTAGATTTTTTCATATTATTGTATTAGCATCATCTTTATTATTACTCAATGCATGTAAAAAAGAAGGTAGCAATATAAATAACTCAGCAAATCCTTTAGCTCAAAAAAAATATAATGAAGTGTGTTTTTTAACTACACATAATGCTTTTAATGCAAAAGAAAATTATTATTTATTGCCTAATCAAGATTATGGCATTACAAGACAGCTAGCAGATGGTGTTCGTGGTTTGATGATTGACGCTTATGAAGGCACTAGCCAAGCTTTAGTCTATCATGGTGTTTCAATTGGTGGAAATCAATTTTTAACGGAAGTACTTGATGAAATAAAAACATTTTTAGATAATAATACACAAGAAGTAGTAAGTATTGTTTTTGAAAACTATTGTCCGTTAGAACAATTAATCAATGCTATTGATGATGCTGGTTTAGACCAATACTTATACACGCATAATGGTACATGGCAAACGCTACAACAAATGATTGACAATAATCAGCGATTAGTAATTTATGTTGAGTATGGATATGATAGTGAAAGTCAACCTGCTTGGATGATGAATGCCTATGATATTATGTTTGATACGCATTTTGAATATGAAAAACTTTCTGATTTTAATTGCAATATTTTTAGAGGTCGTTCTGGAAGCAAAGAACTCTTTTTAGTAAATCATTGGTTGTCGAATGGTGGTTTGCCAAATAAAAGTAAAGCTCATGTTGCGAATCAATATGACATTGTTAAGAAAAGAATAGATAGTTGTAGTGTAGAACAAAATCATTTTGTGAACTTTTTAGCAGTAGACTTTTATAACATTGGTGAAGCGAAGCGAGTAGTTGATGAAGTAAATGGATTGTAAATTCAAATAGCATTTAGGTTAGACTATATTTCTAATGCATAATCTTGATAAAACAAAAAATCCTTGCAATAAAGATTACAAGGAGTTTAAAATTTTGTACCGTGGGTGGGAATCGAACCCACACTCCGTAGAACACGAGTTTGAGTCGTGCGCGTCTACCAATTCCGCCACCACGGCATGTTTAGTTATTGGTCATTTGTAAAAAGTTATTAGTCAATAGTATTGTACAAGGTCTCAATACTTAGTACTCAATACTCTGTACTTAAAAAGAACTGCGGTGCAAATGTAAAAATAAAAATACAATTATTTTCCAAATGCTCTCATTATATCTAATCCGTTAGAGTAAAATAATAAGAATAATACAATTACAAATCCTACAGTTTGAGCTGCATTCTGTATTTTTTGAGGAACTGGTCTGCCTATAAGCATTTCAATCAACAAAAACAATACATAACCACCATCTAGCATTGGTATTGGTAGTATATTCATAAATGCTAATATCACAGAAATTAATGCTGTAATACTCCAAAATGCACGCCAATCAAAAGTTCTAGGAAAAATTTTACCAATACTATAAAAGCCACCTAAAGAATCTTTTGCTTTTACTTCTGGTGAAGTAAACAACATTTTGATACTTTTAAAATATTTTGCTAAAGTTTCAAACGACTGTTTGATTCCTGCTGGAATTGCAGCGAATAAACCGTATGATTTTTTTTCTGTTTTATAAAATTCTGATAAGCTAAGATTTGGAGCATAACCTAATGTGCCTTCTTTAGTAACATTTGCAGTTAATATTTTTTCTGTTCCATTTCTATCTACCAAAATATTTATCGTTGCATTTTTATGTAAACTGAGTTGAGTTTTTACTTCATCAAAGAAAGGTGTAGCTACACTATCGATTGCTAGAAATTTATCGCCTACTTGTAAACCTGCTTTTTTTGCATTGCTACCATCTGTTACTTGATCTACTATAGTTGGAAATCTTGGTTCTATAATAGCAACACCACCATTCTTACCACTTTTCTTAATAAATTTATTAATAACACCACTTTTTACAGGCAAATCTACAAATTGGTTGTCTCTATAAACTCTAATTGTTTTAGCTTGGTTGAGTAATAAATCACCTTCAAAATCGTTGAAATTTTCTACTGCATTGCCATTAATGCTAATAATTTTATCGCCATCTTGTAAACCTAAATCATAGCCAATACTATCTACCACCATAATACCATTGGTAGCATTTTTCATAGGTAAATATTCTTCGCCATAAGCCATGAGTAAACCAGTGTAAATGACCATTGCTAAAATCATATTTACAGTAACACCACCAATCATTACAATTAGTCGTTGCCAAGCTGGTTTAAATCTAAACTGTTGTTCTTTTGGTGTATCGTCTTTGTCTAATTCTTCTTCTGTGGTTGTTTCATCTACCATTCCAGCGATATCTACATATCCACCAAACGGAAACCAACCAATACCATATTCTGTATCACCGATTTTCTTTTTAAATAAAGAAAAATTTAATATTTTAGGAAAAGGAAATAGAAAATCAAAAAACAAGTAGAATTTTTTTACTCTTGTGCCAAATAATTTTGCAGGAATAAAATGTCCTAATTCATGCAAAACAATAAGAATAGACAATGACAAGAATAGAAAAAAGAGTTGTATTAAGTTCATCGTAATTTATAAATTATTGAACCGCAAAGGTAGTAAATTAATAGCTTAATAAATCTTATTTAATGTTTATTAATTAGCATTGAAGCTTTGTAAAGGTTTTAAATGATAGTCGATTATAGAATTTACCTTGTTTTATTGTATTTTTTAGGTCTAAAACTTTTGTATTCATATTAAATACCATAATTTTAAAGCAAAATATTAAAAAATGGGAGAAGAAGATATTCAATTGGTATTAGATGAAGCCAAAGAAGGTATGTTAAAAGCATTAAAACATTTAGAGTTTGAATTGCAAAAAATAAGAGCAGGTAAAGCAAGTCCAGATATGCTACAAGGTATGATGGTACAATACTACGGAATGCCAACACCAATACAACAAGTAGCGAGTGTTAAATTGCTAGACGCTAGAACCTTAATTGTTACACCATTTGAAAAAAATATTATTGGAGAAATAGAAAAAGCTATTTTTCAGTCGAATATAGGTATTACACCACAAAATGACGGAGAAAATATTCGTTTGTCAATTCCACCAATGACAGAAGAAAGAAGACGCGACTTAGTAAAACAAAGTAAGCAATATGGTGAGGAATCTAAAGTTGGTATTAGAAACTCAAGAAAAGATGCTAATGAAATGATTAAAGACTTGGTTAAAGATGGTTTATCGGAAGATGCTGGAAAAAATGCGGAAGCAGATATTCAGAATTTGACTAAACAATATTCTGACAAGGTAGAAGCAATGCTTAAGACCAAAGAAGAAGAAATAATGGCAATATAAAAACTAAAAATATAAACTATGAAAACAAATATAGTAGGTTGGTTTGAAATTCCAGTGGTAGATATGGACAGAGCCGTTGCTTTTTATTCGGCAGTTTTTGGATTTGAATTACAAGCACAACAATTTGGCGAAGAAATTATGGCTTGGTTTCCTTATGAAGAAGGAAAAGAAGGTGCTAGTGGCACTTTGTTATACCATAAAGAAAAATATACGCCAAGCGAACAAGGTGTTGTTGTTTATTTTTCTGCATCAAGCGATGATTTGTCTAATGAATTATCTAGAGTAGTAAATGCTGGTGGAAAAATTATTCAAGAGAAAACTTTAATAGCAGAAGATTATGGTTACTATGCTTTAATTTTAGACACGGAAGGAAATAGAATTGGACTTCATTCTAAAAAATAATAAACTATGAAATATACTTTTATTGCTATTTTGTTTTTAGTAATTGCTTGTCAAACTAAGAAAGAAAATACAGCACAGACTTCAGAAAGTACGGCTACTACAGTAGTAAATGATTCTATTGCAAAAGGCAAGCAACAAATACAAATTATTAGAGATTCTATTGGTGCTAATTTACAAAACGCTATAGAAAATGGTGGTACTGCTAGTGCAATAGCTTTTTGTAATATAGAAGCCAATAATATTGTTGAGGCGACTTCTGGTGATTTTAAAGGAAAAATTAAACGCGTAAGCGATAAACCAAGAAATCCGAATAACCAAGCAAGCGAAGCTGAGTTGGCTTTTATACAAGCATGTAAAGACAGCTTAAATAATGCTACGATGCCAAAACCTAAAATGCATTATGTAGATGATAAAGCATTTGCTTACTATCCTATTGTAACGAATAATATGTGTATGCAATGTCATGGAACACCAATGAAAGACATACCAGCAGATGTTGTAAGTGTTTTACAAGAAAAGTATCCGAATGACAAAGCGATTAACTACAAACCACAAGCAATAAGAGGTTTATTTGTAGTAGAGTTTTAAAATAGAAGCGTTAAAATTTAACGCCTAAACCTATTTTAGCACCAACATTAAAAGCACCATCGTTAAATTTATTTTTATACGAATAATTACTATCTTTAATTTTACTAGTTTCTCTCATGTATGATGCTTTGAATGGCACAGAAAAATCTAAAAAGAATTTATTTTTTGTATACTGAAATCCTGGTGCAATTCCTGCTTGTATAGTGAATAAATTATTTACAACTTTATAATTTATATTGTAGAGTGCTAAATTATTATTTGAATGAGAAGCACCTATGCCTGCTATAAATGATATAAATGGTTTAATATTGGTGGCTTTGTTTTTTAGAAAAACTATTCTATAACCATAGTTAAGCATAAACTCATTAGCACTTAATTCTCTTCTTGTATTGATAGCACTATTGTAGGATAAGCCAAATTCGTGTACATTTTGTTTTTGGTTGATTAGTAAGAAACCAATTTCTGGTGATAAGTTAAATTGGTCGTAAGAATGATAGGTGAAACCGATATTCCCTTTTAGAACTTTTTCAAACTTTTTGTTTGTTGTTTCGTTGCTTGTTTCTTGTGCAAATGTTGAAAAGGTAAAAGAAATAACAGTTAGAGTAAGTAGAATTGTCTTTTTCATATAATATAAATTTGTTTGGTCAAATATATATTACATTGTTTTTATTGTGTAATCAATAACATGAATGTGCTTTAATATTTAAATTTATTATGTTAAAAATACTGTCAATTAACAAATATTAATTATTTTTTTAACAACATATACTCTTTTATGCTGTTTGTTTTGGTTTGCACTATTTGCATAAGTGATAGTAGTGGAAAGCCCACAGCGACGAAAGGAGCGAGGACTTGTAACGGATAGCACGACCGTAACGCAGTGGAGGTTATGCCATAAAAAAACATCAAGTGATAATACTTGTTGTGGCGAAAAATTGTCATTGGTTATTGGTGGCTTTACACATTCTTTTTTACTAAGCAAGCTGTTTGGTTGGTTGGTATTAAAACACCTTCTTCGCCATTGGTAATTTCTGCTGCGTTGCCTTCGTCTGTATCTATGTGCATTTCTAATTTAAACTTATCAGATACTCGTATAATTACATTGTGAAAGGTTAATGCTCTGCTTTCATCATTAATATCTACACTTACTACATCTTGGTCTTTTACGCCAAATGCTTTTGCATCGTCTGGATGCATGTGTATATGTCGCCATGCACAAATTAAACCTTCTTTTATTTTTACTTTTCCTTTTGGTCCTTCTAATGTAATTCCAGGTGTATTTTCGGTATGTCCACTTTCTCTAACAGGTGCATCTATACCTAAAAAGAATTCATCTGTTCTAGAAATTTCTACTTGGTCTTTACTTCTTAATGGACCTAAGATTCGTACATTTTCTATATTATTTTTTACACCAATTAAAGTTACGGTTTCATTAGCTGCAAATTGTCTAGGTTGCGACAATGGTTTTTTTACAGTCAGTTCATAATCTTTACCATATAAAATATCGAGTGTTGCTCTAGTTAAATGTACATGTCTTGCAGAAATGGCAATAGGAATAGATAAGTTGTTGTTTACTTTATTTTTTTCGTTAACGATTTTACTCGCTTCTTCTGCAATTGCCAATTCTTCGTCTGTAGCAATCACTAATATCTTTACTTTTGAGTTGATGGCTTCTATCTCAATTACCTTTTGTTGGTTGCTTAATTTGGCATCGCAGTTTTTATCTTCATCTATTATAATACCAATGAAACCAAGTTGCTCGCAAACTCTATGTCTAATTTCTTTAGCATTTTCGCCAATACCACCAGTAAAAATTAATACATCTAAACCACCCATTATGGCTGCGTAAGCTCCAATATATTTTTTTAATCGATGTGAAAATACTTGTATGGCTTTTCTACAATTATCATCTCCATTTTGTGCAGCATCTAAAATGGCTTTCATATTATTGCTTAAATTTGACAAACCTTTTAAACCACTTTCTTTATATACTATATCTTCTAATTCTTTTATGCTGATGTTTTCTTGCTGTGCTAGATAGAATAAAATTCCAGCATCAATATCACCACTTCTAGTTCCCATTACCAAACCTTCTAAAGCTGTAAAGCCCATTGAAGTTTCTACAGAACGACCATATTCTACGGCACAAGCACTTGCACCATTTCCAAGATGACAAGAAATCATTCGCAAACCTTTAATATCCATGTTCAAGAATTTGGCAGCTTGTTCCGAAACATATTTGTGACTCGTACCATGAAATCCGTATCTATAAATTTGATATTTTTCTACCAATGAAGTTGGCAATGCATACTGTTTAGCTCTGTTAGGCAAACTCTGATGAAAAGCAGTATCGAACACTGCAACATGTATTAAATCTGGAAATATTTGTTTAGCAATTTTAATGCCTTCTAAATTTACAGGATTATGTAATGGTGCTAATGGAATTAAAGATTCGATAGTTGCTTCTACAGTTTCATCTATTATTGTAGGTTGAAAATATTTAGTGCCACCATGTACTACTCTATGTCCAACACCTAGAATATTAATATTTTCTCGTTTTGTAATAGTTTTAATACAAAATTGTAATATATTAGAATAATCATTTTCATTACAATCTATTTCCTGATTATTGATAGCAATATTAAATTCTATATTGCCAATATGATTAGCATTTAATTGATGAATAGCTGTTTTAGTATAAGTATCAATAATTTCTAATTTTATAGAAGAACTACCACAATTCACTACCAATATTTGCATTTTCTTAATTTTTTCACAAAAGTAAGGATTTATGAATCAAATTTTCTATAAAAATATCACCATTTATGGGTATATATCCTTATATTAGTATCCTAGAGATATGTTTAACAGAATTTATATATTATTTTTATTATTAATGATATTTTCATCAGGATATGCCTTCAAAATCAATCCAAAAAATATTGAAATTATTAGAGATAATTGGGGTGTACCACATATTTATGCACCTACAGATGAAGAAGTAGCTTATGGTTTAGCTTGGGCTACTGCAGAAGATGACTTTACTTCTATGCAAGAAAACTTTTTAACGGCTAGAGGCAGATTGGCAGAAGTAAAAGGAAAAGATGGTGCCATTATGGATTTTGTAGCTGCGGTTTTAGGTTCAAAAGAGATAGTCAATAAATACTATAATAAACATACTTTTACACCAAAGTTTCAAGCTGTTTTAGAAGCATATGTACAAGGTGTTAATGACTATATTAAAGCTTTTCCAGAAAAATTGTGGCTCAAAGATATGGGAAAAGTTACAGTTCAAGATATTTTAATTGGACATACTTTAGGTATGGCACTTATGACCAATGTGCCATATAATATATTAAAAATCACTAATGGTACTATGGGCAATGCTCAACATCTTTTTTCGGATAAAGGTTCAAATGGCTTTGCATTAAATAGTAATAAAACTGTTGATGGAAGTACTTATTTGGCAATTAATTCTCATCAACCATTGGCTGGACCTTATTCTTGGTACGAAGCACATTTACATTCTGATGAAGGTTGGGATTGTATAGGTGGAACTTTTCCTGGTGGTGCAACTATTTTTCATGGTGTCAATAAAAATTTAGCTTGGGCTCATACCGTAAGTTTTGCAGATATGGACGATGTGTACGAATTAACAATGCATCCTAGAAAAAAGAATCATTATTTATTTAATGGAAGATGGTTAGAACTCAAAGAGAAAGTCTGTAAAATGAAAGTAAAGATTTTCTGGTTTATTAAAATTCCAGTGAAGAAAAAATACTACGAAAGTGTTTATGGTCCAACACTAGAATATAAAGGCAAATATTATTCGATGAGATTTCCTGCTGCTTATGGTATTAAAGCACCAGAGCAATGGTATCAAATGAATAAAGCACAAAACTTTAATGAATTTAAAAAAATAATACAACAACAATATATAACGGGTTTAAATATTATTTATGCAGACAATAATGACAATATTTACTATTTAGATAATGCTAAGTTTCCGTATAGAGATAAAAAATATAATTGGTGGAAAGTTTTACCTGGAGATACTGCTGCTACACTTTGGAACGAAAAAAAATATTATCCATTTGAAAGTCTAGTACATATAGAAAATCCAAAATGTGGTTTTGTGTTTAATACCAATGGAACGCCATATTTAGCAACAGGAAAAGATGATAATGTGTCTAAAGAAAAATCTATAGTGAAAGAGTATTATTTCCCATATAAAAACAACAGAAGTATTCAATTAAATTATTTATTAAACAAATATGATAAAATAGATTATAAAACATTTAAAGCAATAAAATACAATCAATCCTATCACAATCCAGCGTATACTTATGTATTTGCTAATATGGAACAAATGTTACAACTCAATCCAAAAAAATATCCAGATATTGCAGATGCCATTGAAGTACTTAAAAAATGGAATAGAGATGCTGCTATTGATAATGAACAAGCTGGTTTAGTTGCAATAATTAACTATTACTACATAGAAAAATTAATAGAAACAGGAAATTTACCAAGCACTCAAGTTAAAGCCAATGAATGGTTTCTAGTCGATTTAGTTAAAACAGCTAAAAAACATATGCTCAAACATTTTGGTAGTTTAGAAGTTCCTTTAGGTGATGTACAGAAATTAGTAAGAGGCAACAAAGCACTACCTGTTTCAGGAATTCCAGATGTAATTGCTGCCATGCAATGTTCAAAATATAAAAAAGGAATGTTAAAAGCAGATGTTGGCGATTCCTACATTTTATTAGTACAGTTTGAAAAAAATAAAGCACCAATTTTAGAAAGTATCAATGCTTATGGTGCGTCTAATGTAGAAGGCAATAAACACTACGATGATCAAATGGATTTATTTGTGCAGCAACAACTAAAACCAATAAGCATGGACAAAGCGACTATTCTAAAAACTGCCGAGAAAGTATATCATCCAATGATAAAATAATTTTGTCTTTGCGAGGAAGAATGACGAAGCAATCTATTATTATCTTACCAACTATTTTCACTTGACAGCTTGAATTATTAGACCTCTTTTGTAATAGATTTAGGTATAAGTTCTCTTGCTTTTTCTTTTATTCATAGCAGAAGTCTCTCGTAAGAGGACTCTGCGATAAGTTTAAAATGACTAAAAAATAAAGTAGACTTGTTGCTGAATTTATTTCAGCATCTTTTTATTTGCTACCTCAAGTATTTTCACTTGACAATTTAAACTCCTGACAATTCAAAAAAATAACCTTTGTATAGTCATATATTAATGCATTTCGTTTACATTTGATACTATGGAAAAATTATCAACCGATTTAGGTGTAGTACAAGAAACATTATTATTACCATTAATGGCAAGAGCTAAAGATGCTACAAGCAAGCATCCAATATTAAATGATAAAAAAGCATTGGCATTATCACAGCAAATAGATACCGACTTTGATAAATACTATAAATATATGAAAAAAACAGGCATGATTGGTTTGTGTGAACGAGCTTTAATCATGGACAACAAAGTCAAACAGTTTATGCAACAACATCCAAAAGGAAAAATTTTAAACATTGGCGTTGGATTAGAAACGGCATACTATCGTTTAAATCAACCAAAGTACGAATGGTACGATTTAGACTTACCAGACGCTATGGAATTAAGAGCAGAGCTATTGCCAATTCCAAATGAATATGTTACCTATATCTACAAATCTATGTTTGATTTTTCTTGGATGTATGATATAGGAGACATTGATGATGGATTACTCATAACAGTTCCTGGTGTTTTTATGTATTTTGATGAAGGGAAAGTAAGTGCTTTTTTTAGAACCATAGCTTCACGATTAACAGGTGCTCATATTGTGTTTGATGTGGTTTCTAACATGGGCGGATTTTTTATTGGCAGACAAGTACAAATGGCAGGCATGAAAAATGCTACAATGGATTGGGGTGTTATGCAGCCAAAAGATATTGAAAAATGGTCTAATCATATAAAATTTGTAGAAGCAATACCTTATTTTAAAAACACTAAAAATTACGATATTAATATTTTATTGAAAGCGTTACTGTCTACAAATCAATACTTTGACATATCACAAGTATTTCATTTTCAATTTGTTTAAGCTAAAAGTGGATAACTTTTCTTGCAAATTTTAACTTATCCAAATAAATTTATCCAAATTTTATATTATGAAAAAATATTTAGCTGAGTTAATCGGCACATTTGGATTAGTTTTATTTGGTTGTGGAGCAGCCGTTATTGCTGGTGTCAACAACGATACTGGTCCATCAGGAATTGGTTTATTAGGTATTGCCATTGCCTTCGGTTTTTCTGTAGTAGCTATGGCTTATGCTATTGGTGGCATTTCTGGTTGTCATATCAATCCTGCAATTTCAATTGCTATGTTGGTTTCTGGTAAACTTAATGCAAAAGATACAGTTGGTTACATTGTAGCTCAATGTATTGGTGCTGTTTTAGCAACTGCGGTTCTATATGCCATACTTTCAGGTCACTCTGCTTATACAGGTTTAGGCGATTGGGCTTTAGGTGCAAATGGTTGGGGAAAAGGTTACTTAGGTAGCGAAGTAAATTACTTTAATATTACTAGTGCTTTTTTAACAGAAGCTGTTATGACCTTTGTATTCTTATTCGTAATTTTTGCTACTACATCAAAATTTGGTAACGGAACAATGGCTGGCTTAGCAATTGGTGTAACTTTAATGTTGATTCACTTACTATCGATTAGAGTAACAGGAACATCTGTAAATCCAGCTAGAAGTTTAGGCCCAGCAATTTTTGCAGGAGGTGTAGCAATACAACAATTATGGCTATTTATAGTAGCACCAATAACTGGAGCAGTTTTATCTGCATTAGTTTGGAAATTTGGTTTCGAAGAAGCAGAAGCATAATTATATAGATATTAGACTTCTAGATACTAGACATTTCTCAACCTACTTTAGTCTAATATTTAGACAAAACATGATTAAAAGCACAAGGTAACTCTTGTGCTTTTTTAATTAATAGAGAAAGCTATTAAGCATTAAAAAAAACATGGATTAATATAGTAATTGGTCAAGAATCATTCGTTATATTATAATTTTTAATAATGTATTTTATTGCCTAAATAATATAACTTAATCTTATGTTAATACAAAACAAGTGCTTTACTTACAACCATAAATTAGATTTGCCTTTCTTTTAGATTGCGTTTTAATTTTTAAAGAAGAATAACAGAATAAAAAATAATTTAATATGTTTAATAAATTCTTATTTTTATTAGCATCTTTTTGCTTTATCACTCAGATAAAAGCACAAGACTTAACAACTTTTAATTGTCCTACAATGTTATCATTGATAAATGAAGGACCAAGCAATGCTAATAATCCATCATATATTAGTGTTGTAAATGCTACCTCTGGAGCATTAGATACTCAAATTGCAGTAGTAGATACTACTTCAAAATTGGTAATAAATAATCTAAATGCTTTAGCTTTATTAAGTACAAACGGTTACGCTTATGCTCAATTAAACGCCATTTTAAGTCCAGAACTTATATTGTCTCAAGTCTTTTTAGGCAGTTCTTTTACAGTTACTTCAAACTTAATTCAGATTGGTAGTAATGGAGCAGCTGTTAATTTAGGAACAATTGATCTACCAAATAATTCAGCATTTAATTTGCATAGAATATTAGGTTTCTTAGGAACAGCAGATAATAATGGTAATTATATTGTAATGGCTGCCGAAGTACATGTATCTCCTCCTAGCACTATTGATACTATAGCTTTATATATTGGTAAAGTCGCTATTCCAAGTTTATCTGTAACATGGAATGCTATTACTTTCGATGCTACTTGTACTCAATTTCAAGATGCATTAACACAAACTTTAATATCAGGAGGTGAAGGTGGTGCTCAAGATATGGTATGGGAGCCAAGTACTGGAAATATTTTATTTTATAGTGGTGTAGACCAAATATTAGGCGTAATTGATACAGACTATAATGGTAGATGTTATGAAGCTTCAGAAAATGCAACACCAACTTACAATTTAGGTGGCTTAGCTCTAGATAGTGTAGGTCAGTTTATCGCATTAGAAGTTCAAACAGGAAAAGTATATAGAATAGATACAAGAGGTTGCACTGATGGAAATCCAGGAACACCTTGTATGAGTGGAATGGCTGAAATAAACAGTTATACTATTAATGGCAATAGCGACACAAGAGGCGATTTAGCAAGTTGTATTACTACTTGCGTTGGCCCAGAACTTATATTAAATGATACTTTCGTTTGTAGCACAGATTCAGTAACACTTGCACCAATCGTAACTGGCGAAGCTCCTTTCACTTATCAATGGGGTGTTTATGCTACTGATGGAAGTATACTTACCAATGCTGCAACAGCAAATGCTACATTTTCAAATTCAACAAAAGGAACTTATTGGGTTTACCTAACCGTAACCAATGCAACAGGTTGTCAAACTACAGATTCTATGCAAGTTGTAGTAAACGATTGTAGTTGTAGTACGCTAATTGCTTCTACAGATACTATAATAGAATGTACTAATCCAACAGATAATTCTGCTACATTTTGTTTACCTATATCTTTAAATGATACAATGAATTATAATATTTCATTAGATGATGAAATTTATAATGGAACACTAGATTTATGTGGCGAAACTTTAGTTGGCGGAAACTTAAACTTTGGTTCAACAGTTTATCAAGATGATGAAATGCATACGCTAATTTGGTTTAGATTAAATGATTCTACTAAAGTTGGTCAAAACATTCAGTTTACTACTTTAGATTCTCTAGTAACTATTTTAAATGATAACGATCCAAATAATGGTTGGTATAGAAATGGACTATATTTGTATAGTACTAATACAGATGCAGCATACGATACAGATTCTTCAATTTATATTTTGAATAACGATCAAGGTGCAACTTATACTTATATAAACTATAACTATTCAGTAGCATATAATGGAGTTAGTATGGTAATACCATCTGGTTGTCACACTGTTAAATTAGAAGATAGAGAAACCGAATGCATCGATTCTATTAATATATGTGTTGCTTGTACAATAGTAGATACTACAGAAAAAACAATTACAGCAGGAACACTAGATACTACTTGTACTAAATTACCAGTTGGAGATAATGTGCTAGTAGAATCTTGTGATGGAGAATTACAAGGCACTGCTGACTTTGGCACTTGGAGCATCGTAGATAATTGCTTACAATACCAAGCAGGAAACCTAGCAGGTAGCGATACACTTTGTGTAAGTGCTTGTGATACTGTTTTGCATATATGTACACAAACAACAGTGATTATTCATATAAAACCATATACACCAGATACATTATATGATGTTGTACTTGTAAATGATTCTATAATAGAATGTAATTTCGGATTGCCAATTGGTACAGGTTTAACTTACTCTGATTGCGATGACAACACCACAGCAACTGCAAATTATGGTTCTTGGTATATTAATGACGATAATTGCTTAGTATATAATGCAGATGATGCTAAAGGAAATGATACTATTTGCATAAAAGTTTGTAATAGCGATAATGAGTGTAGAAATACAATTGTAATTGTAACTGTTCTAGGAACACCACCAATTGCTATCAATAATGATACAGTAAGTACAGGCAATACGGTAAGCATTCCAATCTTAAATAACGATATTAAAACCGAAGACGATGCTATTGCATTATGTGGAGGTACAGATGGTATTATTACCAATCCAACTAATGGAACAGCAGTTGTTAATGGAAACAATATAGACTATACACCTAATTATGGATATATAGGAATTGATAGTATACAATATGCTATTTGTGATGACGATGGTGCAGATACAGCTTGGGTATACATTACAGTAGATTATTGTGATATACCAAATACTTTCTCTCCAGATGGAAATGGCAAAAACGATTTATTTGAAATTCCTTGTATAGTAGAAAATCAAGCAGTTCAATTCTGTGTATATAACCGTTGGGGAATTGAAGTATATAAAAATAGCAATTACGATAACTCATGGGATGGTACTTACAAAGGAGATAATCTGCCAGACGGTACTTATTACTACGCATTAAAGTATACCAATGCTTTAGGTGCTGTTATTGATAGAGCTGGTTTCATTGTTATTCATAGAGGAAATTAATTTTAAAATTATAAAGTTATAATATGTTCACAATTAATAAATTAAAAAGTGCATTATTAATACTGTTTTGTTGTACTGTAGTATTTATGGTTCAAGCACAACAAGAACCACAATACACGCAGTTCATGTATAATAAATTGCCAATTAATGCTGGCTATACAGGAGCAAGAGGTGCATTAAGTTTGAGAGCATTGTATAGAACACAATGGGTAAAAATAGATGGTGCACCACAAACAGCTTCCTTTAGTATTCATAGTCCACTTAAAAAAGAAAACAGTGCTTTAGGTTTGTTTGTAGTAAACGATAGGTTAGGTGTTACCAACCAAACTTGGATAGATGCATCTTATGCTTATAGAATTAAATTGTCAGAAAAAATAAAATTATCTATTGGTATTAATGCAGGACTTCAAATTTACAAAAGCAACTTAAGCGAATTAAACAGAGCAGATCAAACAGATGAGGCATATGCACAAAATGTAAGTAGAATTTTACCAGATGTTGGTGCTGGATTGTACTTATATCATCCAAAATTTTATGTAGGCGTTTCTGTTCCAAACTTTATAAAATCTACTTTGTACAATAAAGAACAAGCAAGTTTAATTGCTAAAGATTCTATTGCTCAAAGAACACCACATTTGTTTACAATGGCTGGTGGTGTTATTCCAGTTACTGGCGGATTTAAAATTCGTCCTCAAGTAATGGGAAAATACATTATCAATAAAGAACAAAAAATTCCTTTTGAAATGGATTTTAATTTAAGCTTTTTAATTATTGATAGAATTAATATTGGTGGAACATATAGAACTGCTTTCCATAAAAAGAAAACAGGTTTAGAAAATCACGATAGCTTTGACTTTAATTTAGAAGTATGGCCAACTAAACAATTGATGATTGGTTATGCCTACGATTATACACTGTCTAAATTACAAGACTATAACAAAGGAACACACGAAATTATTTTAGGATACGATGTATTCAGAAAAGAAGATAAAATTAGAACACCAAGATATTTCTAAATATAAAAAAATAATACAAAATGAAAATATATAATATATTATTGTTGATTTTTCTTTTAGTAGCTGGATTTAATCAGCTGCAAGCACAAGAAGAAGAAGGTGGATGGATTGAAGAATCTTGGTTAGGTGGAAAGAAAAATGCTGAAAACTTATATGAAAAATTAGCTTATTATGACGCTATTCCATTGTACGAAAAACTTTTGAAAAAACAAGACGACAATGTTTTAATGGCTCACTTAGCAGATTGCTATAAAAATACAAGCAATTACGAAAAAGCTTATGAATGGTATAACAAAGCAGTACAAAGTGGAAATACCGATCCAAAATATACTTTGGCTTTAGCACAAGCGGCTCAATCTTTAGGTAAATTAGAAGAAGCATCTAATGCCTATAAAAATTATATTCAAACAGAAAATAGCGAGTTAGCTCAAAACCAAATTGATGCAATTAAAAATAATAATAAATTTTATGTTAATAAAGATAGATATAATTTAACTAATCTAGACTTTAATACCAAGACTTATGATTTTTCACCAGTGTATCATAATGACCATTTAATTTATGCTTCGTCAAGAGATCAAGAAAAAGCAATTGGTAGAGAACACAGCTGGATTGGTACTACATTCTTTGATTTATATAGTGCTAAAGGTGATTCAATTCAGTTTGAAAAAAATCCAGATGTAATTAAAAAAGATGCTGAAACAAAATTTCATGATGCAGTACCAACTTTTTCACCAGATGGAACCGTTTATTTGACAAGAAATAATTACTTCGACAAAAAGAAAGGCAAAGATGAGCAAGGTGTAACTGATTTAAAAATATATCAAGCAACTGTAGAAAGCACTAACAAATGGGTAGACGAGAAAGAGTTTCCATACAATAATGATAATTATAGTGTAGGTCATCCTGCATTAACACCAGACGGACAAACCATGTATTTTGTAAGCGATATGCCTGGTGGTCATGGTGGTGCAGACTTATATGTTACACATAAAGAAGGAAGTTCTTGGTCGCAACCTAAAAATTTAGATGGATTAAATACAGATGGTAACGAAATGTTTCCTTATGTTGATGAAGATGGAAACTTATACTTTGCTAGTAATGGTTGGCCAGGTTTAGGTGGATTAGATATCTTTAAAGTAATGAGTGGTGCTACTTCAAATCCTACAAATATTGGTGCTCCAATTAATAGTACTTATGATGATTTTGGTTTAACATTCGGAAAAAATAAATCTTACGGTTATTTTACATCAAACAGACCAGAAGGAAAAGGTTTAGATGATATTTGGTCGTTTACAGATAATGGCATTAACTTAGAAGGTATTGTAGTAGATGCAAAAACAGGTGAGCCAATTTGCAACTCAAGCGTAGCTATGTTACAAAATAGTAGCGTAGTGGCTGGTTCTGATACAAAGTGCGATGGCTATTTTACTTATCCAGTGGCTATTAATAGAGACTATTGTTTTAATGCAAGTGCAGAAGGTTATGCTACGAATAACTCAGTTTGTGCTTCTACAAAAAATGTTCAACCAGGACAAACTGTTAAAGTAAGAATTCCTTTAACTAAAAAAGAAGAAACGGGTTTGTTAGTTCAAGTAGTTGAAAAAGGAACACAAAAAGTAATTGAAAATGCTAAAGTAAGTATTAAAAATAACTGTTCGGAAAGAACATATAACGGTACTAGTAATGCACAAGGAGAGCAATGTTTTATTGTTGAATGTGGTTGCGAATATTTAATTGTAGCTGTAGCAGAAGGTTACAAAACAGTAGATACTAAAACATCTTCATTAGAAAAATGCAATCAAATAGTAAGTTGTGGAAATCCTAATGTAACTAGAGTAGTTGTTGAATTAGAAAAAGACAGTAGCAATATTGTTGATGCTAATAATGGTGTCGATGGTGGAACTATTGAATTGAAAGATATTTACTACGATTTTGATAAATGGAATATCAGACCAGAAAGTGAAGTACAACTTAATAAATTACTAGGATTCTTGAAAGAAAATCCAAGTACTATTGTAGAAATTGGTTCACATACCGACTCAAGAGCTTCTTATGAATACAACATTGCTTTATCACAAAAAAGAGCTCAAAGTGTAGTGAATTGGTTAATTTCAAAAGGCATTCCAGCTAGTCGTTTAAAAGCAAAAGGTTATGGCGAAACACAACCTAGAAATAATTGTACCGATGGCGTTCCTTGTAGTGAGTATGAACACCAAAGAAATAGAAGAACAGAGTTTAGAGTAATTGGCGGTTCTTACGATATTAAATCTCTAGAAAGATTTGATATGCAAATTGATCCATGTAGAGACTGTCCATTCTAATTGAACAAAAACTAAATAATATAACTCAGGTTAATATAATTCAAAACACCTACTAAAAAAGTAGGTGTTTTTTTTATGGAGGTTAGTTTTGGTTTGCACTATTTGCATAAGTGATAGTAGTGGAAAGCCCACAGCGACGAAAGGAGCGAGGACTTGTAACGGATAGCACGACCGAAACGCAGTGGAGGTTATGCCATAAAAAAATATTATCAAGTGTTTTCACTTGTTGTGGCGAAAAATCTAACAATCTTGAATCTAACAATCTACTACACTATCATTCCAGCTGCTACGGTTTCGTTGGTAGCTTCGTCTATTAAAATAACACTTCCTGTAATTCTATTTTTTCTATAATCGTCGTAGAATAATGGTGTAGTCGTTCTAATGCTAACTTTACCTATATCATTTAAATTAATAGTACTGTCGCCTTCTACTTTTTGTAGTGTATCGATGTTTAATTTATAAATAACTTCTTTAATCATACATCTACATTCTTTACTTGTATGTTTTAAAACATATTTTCCTCTTGGTGTTAATGGTTTTTCGTTCATCCAACAAACCATAATGTCTAAGTCTTGAGCAATTTCTGGTAAGTTGTTTTCTTTTACAATCATATCGCCACGAGAAATATCAATTTCATCTTCTAGTACAATAGACACCGATTGTGGTGCAAATGTTTCGTCTAAATCGCCATCTAAAGTTTTAATTGCTTTAATGGTAGAAGTAAAACCAGAAGGCAATGCTTTTACTTTGTCGCCAACTCTAAAAATTCCGCCAGCAACTCTTCCTGCATATGCTCTATAATCGTGATATTCTGTTTTCATTGGTCTGATAACATACTGCACTGGAAATCTTGCATCAATATGATTTAAGTCTGAACCTATATGTATATTTTCTAAGAGATACAATAAAGTTGGTCCGTTATACCATTTCATATTTTCAGAACGATTCACTACATTATCACCCATTAAAGCTGAAATAGGAATAAAGTGTACATCTTGAACATCTAGTTTTGCAGCAAAAGCTTTGTACTCGTGTGCAATTTTATTGAAAGTAGCTTCGTCCCAATCTACTAAATCCATTTTATTAACACAAACAACTATGTGCGGAATTTGTAGCAATGATGCAATGAATGAATGACGATAAGTCTGTTCTATAATGCCTTTTCTTGCATCGACTAAAATGATAGCTAAGTTGGCAGTTGAAGCACCTGTAACCATATTTCTAGTGTACTGAATATGACCTGGTGTATCTGCAATAATAAATTTTCTTTTTGGTGTAGAGAAATATCGATAGGCAACATCAATAGTAATGCCTTGTTCTCTCTCTGCTCTCAAACCATCGGTAAGCAAAGCTAAGTTGACATACTCTTCGCCTCTTTTTTGCGAAGCTGTTTCTATTTGCTCCATTTGGTCTTGAAAGATAGACTTGCTATCGTATAAAAGTCTTCCTATTAGTGTAGATTTACCATCGTCAACACTACCAGCAGTAGTAAAACGAAGTAGTTCCATATCTAAATAAGCTTCTTGGTCGAAGTTGTCATTTGTCATTTGTGTATTAGTCATTTGTTATTTGTTTTTTAGTCATTTGTCAATAGACATTAGTCATTGGTAAGTTTGTGTGATTAGTTACTTATCATTGGTTTTGCCTATTGATTTGATATATCCATTTAAAAGTTTTCCAATGTCGTTTATGTCATTCATTAAATTATTAAAATTTTCATTAGTAATAATTTTTCTATTTTCTAATTTATTTAGCCAGTCTTTTGTTTCGTATAATGAACCTCTTGCGTAGAAACAAAATTGTTTATTTTCTTTATAAGAAAACCTTCCATATCCTTCTGCAATATTGGCACTTATAGAGTCTGCTGCTCTTGATAGTTGTCTTCCAATAGTATTTTTTTCAAAGTTATCTAGCATAATTACTATTTCCCAAATTTTATTTGATAATTCATAAGCTTTTTTATATGCCATTAATTCTTCTAACTCCATTCTTTAAATCCTAATTACTACTGACTAATTACTATTCAATATTTTATATAAAAATTAATTGGTATTTGTTGAATTGATTTTACTGCTGTTCCACAAACTATTTTAGGATTCCATCTTGGCATAAAATTAACTACTCGTAATGCTTCATTTAAATATGCTTTGATGTAATCTCCATTTACAACTTTTGGATATTTAACATAACCTTCTTCATCTACTATAAACTGTACAACAACACTACCATTCATATTTTGTTGCGATGCTTCTTTTGGATATTGAATATTGTTTTCAATATAACTCTTTAATGCACTTGGTCCATTTTTGTATTCCGCTTCTTGAGTAATTCCATTACAAGGACTAATTGAAACATTATCCCAAGATTCTTTCACCATGATTTCGTGTTCATCAAGAATTTCGAACTTAATAGGTAAAGTATATTTCATTTTAACAGGAATTCCATTTTGTGTTGCAGGAATCCAATTTGGCATTGCATTGACTAATCTAAGTGCTTCATTATTGAAATTTCCACTTATATCTTTATTTTTTATTATTTCTGCATCAGCAATAGAACCATCTTCATTAATAGTAAATTGCACATAAATTGTAGCTTCTTTCTTTTTCTTGTATTCTGTTTTTGGATAAACTAAACTATCTGTTATAAATTGAAGCATAGCTTTTGCACCACCATTAGGAAATTCTGGTTGAGTATTTATTGTGAAATCAGCTAGTGTATTTTCTTCTCTCTGTGTTATTTTAAATTTAATTGGTAAAGTATAATAAACACTAACTACTTCGTTGTCATTATATCCTGGATTCCAATTTGGCATTACATTTACAATTCTTAAAGCTTCATTATTTGCATCATCACTCATATTGCTTTTAATAACTGTTGGATTATTTGTTTTACCTTCTTTATCAATATAAAATTTCACATAAACCGTACCTTCTTTTCTTTGTAGTAAATCATTTATTGGATAATTTAAGTTATTATAGATAAAATAAACAAGTGAATCAGTTCCTCCTTTAAAACTTGGTTGTGTTTTAGCATACTCTAAAATTTCATCAGAAGCAAAAGAATTATTATAAGTTACTATCAATGTAACAACTAAAAATAAATATTTTAATATAGTTTGCATCTTTTTCACCAAATACTAATGACTTATTAACTAATGACCAATGACTAAAAATATCCTTGTTTTTTTCTGTCTTCCATAGCAGCTTCACTTCGTTTGTCGTCGGCTCTTGTACCTCTTTCTGTACTACGAGCAGCAGCAACTTCTTGTATAATTTTTTCTAGTGTATCTGCATCTGATAAAACTGCTCCTGTACAAGTAATATCGCCAATGGTTCTAAATCGTACGGTCTTTTCTTCTGCTACTTCTCCATCTTTTTTATTGATGTATTCAGAGTCATCATACAATACACCATCTCTTTCAAAAACATTTCTTTGATGTGCAAAATACAAGCTAGGAATTTCTATATTTTCTAATAATATATATTGCCAAACATCCATTTCTGTCCAGTTACTAATAGGAAATACTCTAAAATGTTCGCCCATGTGTTTTCTGCCATTAAAAAGATTCCACAATTCTGGTCTTTGATTTTTTGGATCCCATTGTCCAAAATCATCTCTATGGGAAAAGAATCTTTCTTTGGCTCTAGCTTTTTCTTCATCTCTTCTTGCACCACCAAGAGCTGCATCAAATTTATTTTTTTCAATAGCTTCTAATAAAGGCACTGTTTGTAGTGCATTTCTACTAGCATTAAATCCTTTTTCTTCTCTAACCAAACCTTGGTCAATAGCTTCTTGAACAGAAGCAACCAACAAGCGTAAGTTATATTTTTCTACTAAATGATCTCTAAAATCAATGGTTTCCTGAAAGTTGTGTCCTGTATCTACATGCAACAAGGTAAAAGGAATACTAGCAGGATAAAATGCTTTGATGGCTAAGTGCAATACTGTAATAGAATCTTTACCACCAGAAAAAAGTAAACAAGGATTTTCGAACTGAGCAGCTACTTCTCTAATTACAAAAATCGACTCAGCTTCTAATTCTCTTAAATGCGTTAAACTATAATCCATATTAATTTATATTTTAATTTTATTGATAAAAAAATCGTAGCACAATTGCACTGATTGCTCTACACTTTGCTCAGCAGTTTTAATTTCTAATTGTGCATTTTCTGGTGCTTCAAAAGGTGCATCTAAACCAGTAAAATTTTTAATTTCGCCAGCCAATGCTTTTTTGTACAATCCTTTTACATCTCTTTTAGCACATTCGTCAAAACTTGCATTGATATACACTTCGTAGAAATCATTTTCTCCAATAATATCAGCGGCTAAAGTTCTAATGTCTTTAGTTGGACTTACAAATGAATTAATGGTAACAATGCCACAGCTAATAAATAGTTTGGTAACTTCTGCAATTCTACGAATATTTTCTACTCTATCTGCTTCAGAAAATCCTAAATTATTATTGATGCCAGTTCTAATATTGTCGCCATCTAAAACCATAGTAACAATACCTTGTTGATGAAATTGTTTTTCTAATGCTTGTGCAATAGTGCTTTTTCCAGAACCAGATAAACCTGTGAGCCAAATACACAATCCTTTTTGATGCAGCAATGCTTCTTTGTCGCTTCTTTGTAAAAGCTTGTCAAAAATTGGATGTATGTTATTGTTCTTTTCCATGTAGAAATGGCAAATATAGTATTTTGTTTTAATTCTACCAATAGTATATCGGTTTTATAGACTAATGGTTTTTGGTGATTTTTTACATGACACTTTTTCTTAATTTATTGTAATAATTAAGAAAGTGTGCTTAATGTTTTTTACATTTGAGTAGCAAAAATGGGTAACACTTTTATATAAATCTAAATAAATATGAACACAAATTCGCAAGATGTATTGAGTACGCCAAATAATAATACTGTTTTTATGGTTTGGAATTTTAAAAACGACACTGCTATTGAAGCTGCTTTTAAAAATATATGTACACTTGTAATTAATATAAATAATACTGCGAGTACTCGTTTTCCAGACAAACATTCGAGTGTAGTGTTAGGTATTGGATATGATGCTTGGCAACAACTGAATTTGTCTACACCATTGCCTAAAGAATTTGTGCATTTTGATGCGATAAAAGGTATTAAACATGAAGCAGTTGCTACAAAAGGCGATTTGCATTTTCATATTCGTTCAGAAATAAAAAGCTATTGCATAGATATTGCTGACTTAATTACTAATGCTTTAAGTGATGTAGCTGAATGTGTAGAAGAAATTCATGGTTTTAAATATTGGGATGGTAGAAGTATTTTAGGATTTGTAGATGGTACTGAAAATCCGAGAGGTGATGACCGAGCGTATTTTGGCATTATTGGTGATGAAGATAAACAGTATAAAGGTTGTAGCTATTTATTTGTTCAGAAATATAAACACGACATGAAAGCTTGGAAGGCATTATCTGTTCAAGACCAAGAAAAAGTGATTGGCAGAACTAAGGTAGATGATGTAGAAATGTCTGATGAAGTAAAACCAAGCAACTCGCATTCTGCATTATCTAATGTTGGAGATGATTTGAAAATTGTAAGAGATAATTTGCCTTTTGGTAGTGTTGCCAACAATAGTATGGGAACTTATTTTATTGCTTATGCTAGTTCATTCAATACAATAAAAAAGATGTTGACCAATATGTATATTGGTGTTCCTGAAGGCAACTACGATAGAATTTTAGATTTTAGTACAGCACAAACTGGTACGCTATTTTTTGTACCTACACTGAATATGTTGAAACAGTTTGCTGAGTAATTTATAAAGTGTTGTTTTTTAAATTATATTAGAAAAAATATTTTTAATATAAATATAGTTTTAGTTCATTTTGTCTTGATGCAAAACGAACAAGATTCTGAAATAAATTCAGGACAAGAAGCATTTAAGGAATTTTGCTTTTCTTTATATTCTTGTTTTGGTGAAGCAAATCGATGATAAATTTGTTTCTACATGCCTATTGCTCGTTCCTCACAATGCAATTACGAGACATTTACATCTATTGCTAAAAATGCTTCTACGCCAAACTGTTTTGGTTTTATGCTTCTTTTATTTATTCTCACTAATTTTATTGTAAATCGTTTTTGATTACTCTTATATCATTTGCATATTTTATAGAATTGTTTTACTTTCAATAAAATATATTATCAAATGGAATCGAAAGAATATAGCAACGGAGAAATTACTATAGTTTGGCAACCTCATAAATGTATACATGCAGGTATTTGTGTTAAAATGCTACCTAAAGTATATCATCCAAAAGAAAAACCTTGGATAAAAATTGAAAATGCTACTAGCGATGAATTAGTTGGACAAGTGGCTAATTGTCCGTCTGGTGCATTGAGTATTAAAGAAGAGTAGTTTTAACTACTTGGTTTTCCATTAAACTCTGAAAGATATAGATACCTATTATTTGGTATATTTTCTATATATATAAATTTTGTGTTAAAAATTTGTTTATTAAAGCAATTAGTATTAGCTTGCTTATTATTTACTTATAAAACATTAACCATGAATTTAAGATTAAAACTTGATACCTTATAACCAAGCCACTAATGGCATGAGTGCTAAATTGAGTAGTACAGGTGGTTTAATTGCTACTTACACTGGATTAAGTGATGCTATACCAAATGATTATAGCAGCTATACAGAAGAGCATATTATAAAAATGTATACTGGAGGAAACCATGGCTTTGCAAGTGAAAATGCTGGATTTTTAAGCCAAATACGCACCGATGTAATTAACTGGTTAAATGGACATAAATAAAAGTGCTATGAAAAAGATAATTTTTATACTATTGGTTTTGGTTACAATGATTAGTTGTAAGAAAGAGAATAGCAATTCTAATATTTTAGAAGGAAAAGTAAATTACCTTATTATTCAGGATAATTATGGCACAGATACGCTTTTATTTTTACTACGATAGCACAGATTTATGGTTGGAGAAAATAATATTTAAAAATAATGGACTGGCTGTATTAATTGATAAACCTATTAACGACTACATAAAATTTCTTATGAAGACACTAGTGGTATATATAATAGTTTTACCAAATTTATATTGCAAAACAATAAGATAGTTAAAGAAAGTTATGTTGATGAGTTTTTAAATGAAGCCGAACAGTGTAAATTTTATACTACTAATTTTTACTTAGATTCTCTTTCTGCTGAAAATTATGGCAATATACCTTCATTTGGAAATTCGATTATAAAGAGAGCATTGTCTTATACCAATGGCAATATAGATTCTATAACGGTTGAATACTCTATTTTTATACCTCCTTCTTCCTATAATTATTATTCTTTAAAATATATTATGGAATACGGCGTTCATTATAATAATAATATAAATGTTCCGATATAAATATGCTGTATCCACTTTTTATATTTAATAATTATGATACTATCAATGTTCTTCCTTTTGTTGCTAATCCGTATTATTTTTTAACTATAAATGGCTATCAAGCATTTAAACCCAATAATAATTTAACTAGTAAAATTACTATAGTAATGGAACAGGTTTAGTAGAAGATAATATTATACGGTTTAACTATTTGTTTGATAATAAGAATAGAGTAAATAAAATAACAGCAACTAACCAAAACAGTAGTGGAAGTATAGAGTTAGTATATTACTAAACTAATTAAGCACAGATGTAATTAATTGGTTAAACGGACATAAATAAAATACTATGAAAAAGATATTCTTTATTATTCTATTAGCTTTGGTTACAATAATTAGTTGTAAAAAGGAAAATATAAACATGCTAGATGGTAAACTTAAAATTTTACAATGACAACCAATACAGCAGATACAAACATTGTACTATACTTATTATTTAAATTACAATAATAATGGATATTTAAATAAAATTATATATAATAATAAACCTTTTATAATTATTGAAGAACCTGTGTCTAATAAAATTAGAATGCGAATAAATCAGAATATAGATAGTAATAGTACAAATGAAGTTTATACAGATTTGTATTTTTATTTGAATGGCAACTATTTTAATAGCGTTACAAGATTAAATGCATTTACAGGACTAGAAGATACAATTGCGAGCTATGAAACTGAAAATTCTTATATAAAAGATATAAGTCACGAGTATTTGTTAGGTTATTATTATACCTATTTCAACTTTGAATTTAATAACGGCAATATTATAAAGTTTAAAAATGGTTATACTAATTTTTTTGGTTGGCAATATGTAGATTCAATAATGGTTTCTTACAATAGTTACTTAACTCAAAATATAAGTAAAGCTCCTTTTCAATATATAGGTTATAGTTATACTTATTATTCTCTTCCGCCAGTTCATCTCATTGATATATTATTTTTATTAGGAATAAATAACTACTATCCATATCAACCCAATAGGAATCTAATAGCTAATATCAATAATATTAGTCAATATACTTATTCTATTAATAATAATTTATTAAATGATATGAATATTATAAATAATATTACTAATTTCAACCAAGATATACATTTTGAATATTATTAAATATGCACAGATATAAATTGGTTAAGCATGGAATGCTGTACTTTATTGCTTAAGTACTACTTGGTTTTCCATTAAACTCTGAAATAAATATCTTAACTAATAATATAAAATAAGATATTAATAAAGGGCCAAAAATTAATCCTAGGAAACCAAACAACTGTACACCTACAATTACGCCAAATAAGGTAATGAGTGGATGTATATCTGCAAATGCTTCTAATAAGAACATTCGTAATAGATTATCTATATTCATAATTAAAAATACTGCATATAATGCTAAGCCAATTGCTGCACCAGTATCTCCACCAACAAATAAGTAGGTTACTAATGGTACTACTATCAATGCAGAACCAACTACTGGAATTATGGAACAAACACCAGTTAGAAATCCCCAAAGAATTGGATCGTCTATTTTAAAAATATAGTAGCCAATAGTTGCTACAAAACCTTGAGAGAATGCTAAAACTGGAATTCCGATAGCGTACGATTTTACTATGCTTTTAGTATTGTAGCCAATTTTATCTATGTTGTCTTGACTTAGTGGTAGTAGGTTGCTAATTGCTTTTGACATATTATCAGAGCTTTTTAACATATAATATAATATTAAAAACATAATACCGATATTAGTCACTAAGTTAGATGCAGAACCTAATAAGTCTGGTATAAACGAAGACACTAAAGCTGGTATTTTTTCTAGGTTGTCTTTAGAAAGAAAATTTAAACCAGTTCTAGAGTATATTTTATATGCTATTTCTTTTAAACCAGTTAAATAAATATCGTTGTTTTCGTATAAGTCGATTAATCTAGGACCTAGTACATATGAGATTAATCCTAATGGAATTAATAAAACCAAAGCATCAAAAAACATGAGTAATGCAATGACTACAAATTTGTTCCATTTTTTCTTTCTAGTAAAAAAGTCTAACCACGACTTATTGAGTATGTATAGTGTAACAGCTCCTAAAAAACCAGTTATGGTCATTTCTAGTTGAAAGAATAGCAAAACGGCTAAGCCAGTAATGACTACTAAGAAGGAAACTAATCTTAATTTATCTTTGAATTGTATCATTATTTTCAGAAATATGGTTCATTAAAAATAACAAACATTCTTTAATATTGCTATCATTATCAATAGCAACATATGGATATTGATAAATTAATACTTGTTTCCACTTATTATTGGTAGGAAATGGAAAGTAAAAGCTGTCATCATCAAAATTGCGATGTAATTCTACTTTTGCTAAAATGTTGAGTTTTAACACAGGATTATATTCAAATATATAATAAACGCCATTTGTATTATTTGTTTTTATTAGCAAATGCTGAAACGATTTTACACAACTAGATTGTGGATACATATATCCTAGATAATAAAATGGATAAGTCATTTTAATATATTCTAAATCATTTTTTATTAACCAACTTTCTAGCTTAGTTAATTCATTATCGTACCAATCTGATATTTTTGTTGGCAATTGATCATTTTGATATGACAACCATTTTTCTGTCATCCAATCATAATAATCCATATTGCCTAGTCGCAGTTTGTAATTAAAAGGCGAATCAATATCTGTAATATAACCTGGATAGTAGTATGAGAATTGATGTTGTTTAGCGTACTCAATTTCTAACAACATTGTATAAATTCCTAAACTATACTTGTGATAATCTTGCTCAAACACGCCTAAAATACTAGCAATACTTTCTTGTCCTACATCAAAAATACTAAATGCAATTAATTTATTATTATGATATATATTTATTTCATAGCTATTAAAGAATGCATGTTTACGCATATCATACAAAAAGTGTTCTAGTGTGTAAGATGAAGTATCTCCTTTAAATCGGACTTTGTGTTTAGCGTAGAGTGCATTTTTTTCGGCAGATATTTGAAACGGTTTTATAGTATATGTAAATATTTTATTATTTTTATTGATGAGCTTTCTTAAACTTTTTGTCCACTCGTGTTGTCTTAAATTAATTCTAATATGAAAGGCGTTCATTAAGTTATTATCGAAATACAATATTCTAGTACGCATCATGTAGTTGCCTGTTCTAAAATATCCAGTATTTAATAATAAGTCTAATTTTAAATCATTAAAAGACTCATTTGGATAATAATATTCTAGTGGTTTTAACACAAGTCGAAATTAGTAATTTATTACGAAAAAGTTTTATTTACTGGCTACTTTCGTATTGATACAAAACAAACAAGGTGCTGAAATAGATTTAGGACAAAATGCATTTAGTTAATACTTATTTAAATCATTTCTTTTAATAAATTAATCTGTTTTACAGAACCCAATACAATTAAAAACTGATTTTCGTTTATTGTTACTGTTTTATCTGGATTGATTAAGAAGTTTCCGTCTTCTTGTTTTAAACCTAAAATTGTAGCACCAGTTTTGCTCCAAGCATCTAAATTGCCAATGGTAGTCTGCTTAGTAATATTGAGTTCGGAAACTGTAATATTTTTGTCGGTAGAAAGTGTATCAATAAACTCTTTTACATCTGGATACATTACTAAAGTTGCCATATGTGCACCACCAAGTTTGTCTGGCATAATTACATTACTAGCACCAGCTAATTTTAATTTAGCAACAGAAGATTCGTTGGAAGCTCTGCTAATTGCTTTGATTTTTGGATTGAGTTCTTTGGCAGAAAGCACTACAAAAACATTTTCTGCATCGTTTGGAAGTGCAGAAATAATGAATTTTGCTTTTTTAATTCCAGCTTTTATTAATATTTCATCTTGAGTAGCATCACCTCGTATTAGATAATCGAGATGTTCTGTAGTTTCATCAAAATCGTTATCTATAATAACAATTGGTATATTATTTTTTTGTAAGTCTTCGTAAGCTTTGCTACCATTTCGTCCGAAGCCACAAATAATTACATGATTGTCTAGTTTTTTTACTGCTTCTTCCATTTTTATTTTTTTATAGTTGTATCTAATATCTGGATCAAAAAAGAATTTAGATATTCTTGTTAATGTATAAGTAAAAATTATTAAATTAGATAATATAAGTATTATTGTAAATGATTTTCCTTCAAAAGAAAGTTCTTTTACTAAACCAAAACCAACAGTAGATAGTGTAATTACTGTCATGTAAACGGCATCGATTGGTTGGTAATCTTCTATAATAAAAAAACCTACAGAACCGATACTAATTAATACTATAAATAATACTAAGTATATTAATAAGTTTTTCCAAAGAAGTTGATAAACTGTCATTGTTTATAAATTAGAAGTGCAATTGACAATAGCAGTAAGATAGTAATAATTATGCAAGTTGTTATATTATGTTTATTTAAAATAAATAGTTTTTGATAATTGCTTTGTTGTGTAATGCCTGCCCAAAAGTAAGGTTGACAAGCCATGGCATCTGCTTGTGCTAGATAATCTTTTTTGGCTTGTTGTAAACTTGTAGCAATAGATTTTTTTAAAGTCCAATTTTTATAAAAGTTAGTAATGATGTTTTGTGTGCTTTTGTCGTTTAAATTCCAAAGCGAATAAACTACTTGATTTACGCCTGTGTACTCTAAACCATATACTAAATTTAAATTGCCTTCTGCTTTAATGGCTTTTCCAAAATTGGTTTGACAGCTTGCTAAAATAGCAACATCTGCTTGTGTAGCGTAGGTTAGAAAATCCTTTGTTTTGAATATTTTATTTGTATTGTCGCTTTCAAAAATAATTCCAGACTCTAATTCTTGTTTGCTATTTTGATAAGTGTGTGCTATAAAATGCAATAGTTTTGCTTTGCAGAGTTCTTGTTTTAAATCATTGTAATTATTTATTATTTTATTTTTTATAAATTTTTGTTGTATTGACCTTGCTTCGGAACTTGCATAGTTTAGTTGTAGTTTTTTAGAAGTATAATTTGGTTGAACAATATTTCCTGATGTAATAAACTGATGTTTGTTTTTGTTGTTGTAATGATATATGGAATAGCAGTAGTTGATGTTGGCATGATATAAATAAAAATTGTGTATGTCTTTTTTAGGATTTACTTTAAGTGCTTCAAACGGAATAGTGGCTAAATCTTCGTGAGTACAAAAGATAATATTAGCATATGTTTTTTTAGGAGCTAGATTTTTATATAAGCTATACGCTAAATAATTATTGTATTGTTTGTTGGTAATAGATTGTTTTAGCTGTTTGATTTTTTCTTTAATGGTTTTACTATCGGCAATTTCTTTAAATAGTAATTGCTTGTTTTCTATTGTAATTTGATACAATTTGTTTTGCGTAAAATAATAGTCGATAAATGCACTTTGTTTATTTAAATGTGCTTGTAATTGTTGTAGCAATTCTTTATTAAATTGATGTTCTATTTTTATATATTTATTTTCTATTTTATGTACTTTGTATTCTGCTGCTGATAATTTTTTTTGATATTGTTGAATTTCATTATCATCACCAGAAGACTCTATCAACTCTTGCCAAGTTTTTATACTAGCAGATAAATAATCGAGTTGCTGACTAACAGACTTTGGTAATTTTGCTTTCAAGTAAGTTTTTTTCATTTTGCTATTAAGTAATGCATACTTACTTTGAGTACTATAATCTAATGCTTTTAAAATATATTTATTGTTTTTAGTTTTATTATATAAAGAGTAAGTACAATCGTAAGCAGTTTTATATAAGTTGTCCATTTTTTCTGTAATGGCAGCTTTAGTAAAATAACCGTAGTAATTAAATCGTAGAGAATTAGCAATAGCAATGGCGTTATCAATTTTTTGTAATAGTGTTTCCGAATATTTGCTACTATCTTTGCTTGTACTTATAATGTTGCACAGTTGTTCAATCGTAGTCCAATAATCGTAAGCATAAATAATACTATCTTTTTGTGTTGTTTTTTCAATAGCTTTATTGATGAAAAAATAACTACTATCTAACTGATTTTGTTGCAAGGATAACTGACTCAGTTTTGTATAACAATTGGCACTATACGGATTTCTATCACCATAATAATTATTGAAATTATTAATACAATTATATAGCAACAGTTTACTTTTATGAAATTGATTTTCTTTTAAAAGAATTTCTGCTTTTAAACTGTTCGCATTGCTTATAACAATACTCTTATTATTAATAGTAGTTTCTATTGTAATAGCTTTATCAATTGTAGCTAATGCAATACCATTTTTGTTATCTAAATAATATATAGTAGAAAGTTCTATTAATGCATCTACTATGTTTTCATGTATAGCTCCAAAGTTTTCTTGTGCAATATTTTTAGCTTTAATCAAATAATATTCAGCTTTTTTAAAATCTTTTAATTGTCTGTAAATTACGCCTAAATTGCTATAACTGTAATAGAGTTCGTAGTTATTAGTACCAAAATTTTGTTCAATATTGTCAATATCTTTTAAGCTATAATTAATCGCATCATTATAATCGTCTGTACTAATTTTTAAACCAGCCATGCTTCCATAAATCTTTGCTTGCAATGGATGATTCTTTAAGTTTAAACTATCCAATATATGTTTACTCTGTAATAAATATTTTTCCTTTGTACTATAGTTGGCATACTCACCTTGTAATGCACCAATATTATACAAATACAAAGCGTTAATTACACTATAAGTTAAGTTACTTTTCTTAATCAACCGATTTGCCTTTTCGTACCAAATTGCAGCACTATCTAAATCACTATAGTAATAATAAAAACTACCATAATTTATATATAATATTATTCTTTGTTTATTGCTGCAACTTTTTTCTTTCGATTGATTTAATGCTGCTATAAAATACTGTTTGCTTTTATCATATTCGTTTTCTTCTAAATAATATCTTGCCAATAAATTATTTTCAGACAGAGTAAGTGTTTCATTCTTTTCAATATGATGAATAATCAAACGCAGACTATCAAACATTCCTTTTGCTAAAAAATAACTACCTAGTATATTATTATAGTCAGTCGTTTTAATTAATGCATCACGATAGAACCTTTTAGTCATCAACTCAAAACTATCTACTTGCCAATTTTCTAATTTAGATTTTAATATTAGCACGATGTCTTTAGTCGTATCATTTGTAGGAACATTTGCTATGTTTGTAGCAATATGATCATTTGGTTTTTTATTACAACCAATAATAACAGACAAAAATATTATCCAAAAAAATATCGCAAATAGACTTAATATTCTTTTCACCATACTAAATTAATAACATCTCATTAATAGAAAAACCTAATCCTTTATTTATTTTTGATTGATTAATAATAGGATATGCAAAAGAAGATAGCAGTTTTACCAGGAGATGGCATTGGACCAGAAATAATTAGAGAAGCAGTAAAGTGTTTAAAAGCAGTAGCTCAAAAATTTAATCATGAGTTTGAGTTTACCGAAGGACTGATTGGTGCAGCAGCTATTGATGCAACAGGAAACCCATATCCAAACGAAACACACGAGTTATGTATTAACACAGATGCTATTTTGTTTGGTGCAATTGGCGACCCAAAATATGATAATAATCCGAATGCAACAGTTCGTCCAGAACAAGGTTTGCTTAAAATGCGAAATGATTTAGGATTGTATGCTAATATTCGTCCAGTAAAAAGTTATGATGCTTTGCTCGATGCATCGCCTTTAAAAAAAGAAAGAATTCAAGGTGTAGATTTTGTAGTAGTTCGTGAGTTGATTTCTGGAATTTATTTTGGTAAACCAAGAGGAAGAAGTGAAGACCAACAAATTGCTTACGATACTTGTGTCTATACTAAAGAAGAAATTTTACGCATTACAGAAAAAGCATTTGCATTTGCTAAGCAAAGAAGAAAAAAAGTTACGCTGTTAGATAAAGCTAATGTGTTGGCGACTTCAAGATTGTGGCGAGAAGTAGTTACCGAATATGCTAAGCAACATCCAGATATTGAGTTAGAATGTAACTTTATAGATAGTGCAGCGATGGAAGTGATTACCAAACCTGCTAAGTTTGATGTAATACTAACTGAAAATTTATTTGGTGATATTATTTCTGATGAAGCTTCGGTTATTGCAGGAAGTTTGGGTATTTTGCCTTCTGCAAGTATGGGCGAAAAAGTGGCTTTGTATGAACCAATACATGGCTCGTATCCACAAGCAGCTGGAAAAAATATTGCCAATCCAATGGCTACTATTTTAAGTGCAGCCATGTTGTTAGAATACAGTTTTGGCATGATAGCAGAAAGCGATGCTATTGTTCAAGCAGTAGATAAAGCCATGACAGAAAATATAGTTACCGAAGATATTAATAACGGAAAATATAGTACAACAGCAGTAGGCGATTTTATTGCAGATACTATTTTAAATGGATAAAATTTGAAGATTGCAATCATAGGACCAGCTTATCCTTATAGAGGTGGAATTGCTAATTTTAATGAAAGATTGGCTCAACAGTACTATGATGAAAATGATACGGTAGTCGTTTATACATTTAAGATGATGTATCCTAATTTTTTGTTTCCAGGCAAATCACAAGTGGTAGAAGAAGAAAGAAGTTTTGCTTTTAATATTATAAGATGTATCAATGCTATCAATCCATTGAATTGGATAAAAGTAGCCAAACAAATTTCACAAGAAAAATACGATATTGTATTAGTTGCATTTTCTATTCCATTTTTAGCACCAGCTTTGGCAAGCATTGCTCGATTGGAAAAAAGAAAAAATATAAATACTAAAATTATAGGAATTATTCATAATTTATTTCCACATGAAAAAAGAATAGGTGATAAGTTACTAACGAATTATTTTATGCACAGCTTAGACTATAGTATTGCCTTGTCTAATAAAGTAGAAAAAGATATAAAAAACACTTATCCAGCATTAAAAGTAAATTTATTACAACATCCTATATATGATATTTTTGGTGAAGCAGTAGATAGAAATATGGGTCTACAACAATTAGGTTTAAACAATGTGCCTTATCTTTTATTTTTTGGTTTAATAAGAGCTTACAAAGGTTTAGATTTGCTTTTAGAAGCGATGCAGAAAGTAATTGCTTACGATGCATCTATTCATTTAATTGTAGCAGGAGAATTTTATGATAATATTGAAGAATATAAATCAATCATAGAAAAAAATAATTTAGAAAAAAATATTATTATTTATAATGAATTTATACCTGAAGAAAAAGTCAAATTGTATTTTTCTGTAGCAGATGCTGTTGTTCAACCATATAAAAAAGCAACGCAAAGTGGTATTACACAAATTTGTTATCATTTTAATACACCAATGATTGCTACAAATGTTGGTGGTTTACCAGAAACTATTCCTAATAATGTTGTAGGTTTAATTTGTGAACCTAATACAGATGATTTGGCTACAACTATTATTCAATTTTATAGTAAAAATAAAGCTGCATTTTTTAGAGAAAATATTAAATTAGAAAAACAAAAATACAGTTGGCATCATTTTTCAACATCAATACAAGCAATAGTTAATGATAAATAATATCAAAAACATATTAGATAATCATATCAAATTAGTTCAGCAAATAACTAATGATGCTGTTTTGTTGCAACAAATTCAAGAAGCAGTAAATATATTAGTTACTGCTTTTCAAAATGGCAATCAATTATTATTGTGTGGTAATGGTGGTTCTGCTGCAGATGCACAACATATTGCTGCAGAGTTTTCTAACAAGTTTTTAAAAGAAAGAAAGCCATTAAATGCAGAAGCTTTGCATGTCAACTCTTCTTATTTAACAGCAGTTGCCAACGATTTTCACTTTAATCAAGTATATGCAAAAGCAGTACAAGCAAAAGGAAAAATAGGAGATGTATTGATTGGTTTAACCACTTCAGGAAAGTCTGAAAATATTATTGAAGCATTTAAAGTAGCCAAGCAACTCAACATAACAACTATTGCATTTGTAGGAGAAAATAGGACTTTACTACAACCATTTTCTGATATTATTATAGCAATTCCATCAAACGAAACACCAAGAATTCAAGAGTGTCATATCTTAATCGGACACATTATTTGCGAGTTAGTAGAAGAAAAATTATTTTAGAAAGGAATTTAAATTTATAGTTGTGAATGCTTACTCAATTTTGCATCTAACGCCTTCATTTTCTGAAAGTCCAGCTGCTTCATTATGTCTAACCTGCTGGTCATCTATCGATTGACAAGTATTATCTGCACCACCTTTTAAGAGTGTTTCTACTTTTTTCACAAAAAGAACTTCTCCATTACCACCATTTGATCTACAAACACAATCTCTTTCTCTAGTACATGCTGTTCCCAACATTAAAACAAAAATTAATGCTAAACTTAAATATTTGATAAGTGCTTTCATACTTCAACTTTCAATCCTAAAATTAGACAATCAAGCTATAAAAACCAAATAAATTACTAGGAAATATTGATATTACAAAAATGCCTTATATAACCTGTTGTTGCAAAAAATGAAATAATTTTACTAGAACAGCAGTATCTGCACTACAATAATCGACTAATTGTTTAACTAGTTTTTTCTTTTGATTGACATTTTCTATCAATTCAATATCATTAAAAATACTCATTGCTTCTGCACCATCTTTTATAGTAGAATTATCGTAAATATCTTGCTTAGACAATGCATTAGAAATTGTTTTTAAAGACAAACTTCCCATCATATTATAATGATAATACCAGTAATTTTTAAATATAATTTCTAAGTCTATAATCTTATCTATTCTTTTGTCTATTTCTGATTTTAACTCAGGAAACCAAACAGAAAACTTATGCAAGATATTTTTTTCTAATAAATCGTTAAACACAACAATGCTATTACAATTGGTAGTATCTTTTAAAAATTGTGTTATAAATGCTTTTCTATTGTCTTGATGGTTGGCAATCATAAAATAATGATGCGTTGTTGTAGCATCTTTATTTTCTAATAAATGAATAGAATATAAAAACGGAATGCGTTCATATGGTTTTGTTCCTTTTATGGTAGGAATTGCTGGTTGATAAGCTTCTATATCAAAAAAAGCAATTGGATATTTTATTTGTTGCAGATACTTTTTTATTGCAGATGGATTGGTTTTTATTTGTTGCTTTTGATAACTAGAGACAATTAATTTTTCTTGAGTATTTAATAAACTATTGGCTTTAACATCATAAATGGTTTGTAGTTTTTTTTGTTGCCATGCTTCTTTTTGTTGCAACGAAATACCTTGTAAATTCCAAAACGATGCTGTAGCTACATCTTTCCAACAAGTACCATAAAAATCGCAAGTATATGGTTTTAAACAATGTCCACCAATATCAATTGTAGGCATAGTTGTAGTCGTTACTATTTGAATCGCTTCATTTATTTTTTCTGCTATATATGGTTGTAATGCTTCTATTTTTTCTAATACAGAAGTTTTTACAAAATAGCTATCTAAATCTAACGAATCATTTAAAGTATAATCAGAATTAATGTGTATGATGGAAAAATCATTGATTGAAATCTTATTTTGTTTTAAAATATAATATTGAATGGCACAATCTTGTAAATATGTGTTCGATATTTTTAAAGAACTCTTTACTTCATAAATATTAATAATGCCATTTTTATTTTCTAAGATATCAATTGCAGCCAACAGTCCGTTGTACTTAAAAGCTGCTTCATATATAATAGGAAAATTTTGTTGTAGCAATAATTGTGTTGCTTTAATACTAGGAGAAAAATTGCTAGGAGAACTCGGACTTACATCTTTGCCATTAGGAAACAATTGCCAAGCCAACTTTCCAATTTGATGTCCACGATTAAACTTGTGTTGTAAATGTACACTTGGCTTATCTCTTAAATGATAATTGTATTTATATAAATATAAAGATTTAGCACATTGTATAGAGCGAACCAAACTAGATTTACTTAATTGCATTTTTGCAAAACTATTAATATTTTTTTGCTTATTTTTGATTTTAAATTAACACTTATGAAGCAGAGAGTTTTACTTGCTAGCTTACTAGTAATGGTAATGGTTATTCCAAGTTTTGCACAAAAAGGATTTCAAATTGCAGCCAATGTTTCGCCAGGTTTGTCGTATATGCTAGCACAAAATACTTATTATTTAGGTGCTCAAAGTAAAGAATTAGATTATAAAGCTAAGTTTAGTTTTAATGCTGGATTGTTGTTTGGTTATAACTTTGTTGAAAAACATGGTGTACAACTATTTGCTGGTTATTGTAAAGAAGGTCAGAGATACGAAGACAATTTTAAATGGAGATTGAATGATTTAAATGGAACGCATCAAAAGGAAGTAGATTTTAGTTTCTTGAACTTAGGTGTAATGTATCGTTTTTCGCCAATTTTAAAAGGACAAGCACAAAAAAATCCTAATGGAAATTATGGTGATGGAAGATATAAAATTAGAATGAAACTAGAAGCTGGTGTTGAAACAGATATTATGTTGAGTGCAGACATGAGCTATAAAGTAACTAAAGATGATGGTAGCACAATTGATGCATTTGCGTTATATCCACACATTCCAATTCAGTATGGTGGTTATGGTCCATATGCAGATGCTACTTTAGCAGATGGCGATTATGAAAAATATTTCAGAAAATTTCAAGCTTGTTTAGCATTTAAATATGGTTTCGACTATATCTTTAAAAACAATATGTACTTTGGCTTAGGTTTACATGTTAAAGCTGGACTTAACGATATTAATGCTAGTGATTACAAATCTCATCCAGATTATAAAAAATCTAAGAACTATTTCTTGGGTTTAAATTTTGAAATTGGTTATATGCATCAAAAAAATGATGATAAGAAATCAGCTAGCAAAACACAATATCCAAAATACAAACAAAAAACAGAAAGAGACAAAAACTACAAAGTAGACACACTAGATAAAAAGACTAAAAAAGCGACCAAGAAAAAAGTAAAAGGATTATAGCATAATCAAACTTAGATTAATCACTTAATGAGCAGTCCAACCACCATCTATTGATAGTTGTGTTCCTGTAATTTGACAAGCATCTTCAGAGCATAAGTATTTTACTAATGCTGCAATCTGCTCAATCTTAACAAACTGCTTTGTAGGTTGAGCAGCTAATAACACATCGTTTATTACTGCTTCTTCTGTCAAATTTCTGGCATTGGCAGTGTCAGCAATTTGGTTTTTTACCAGTGGCGTCATTACATAACCAGGACAAATAGTGTTTGCAGTAATGCCATATTCTGCAAGCTCTAATGCTATGGTTTTTGTAAAACCTACTAAACCATGTTTTGCTGCAACATAAGCAGACTTAAAAGGAGATGCTACCAAACCATGTGCAGAAGCAATATTAATAATTCTACCAAACTTATTTTTTTTCATAAAAGGAATAGCATATTTTGAAGTATAAAAAGCACTATTTAGATTCACGGCTATTATTTCATTCCATTTTTCATTAGGAAAATCTTCTACGCTCGATACAAATTGAACACCTGCATTATTAATTAAATAATCAATATTTCCAAAGTTTGAAATAGCAAATTGAATTAACGCTTCAATTGCTAATGGCTCAGTCATATTTGCATTATGATATACCACTTGTATATTATTGTGTTGCATTAAATCTGCTAAAATAGTTTCTACTACAGATGGCTTAGCAAGACCATTAATTACTAAATGAACACCTTCTTTAGCAAGTGTCTGTGCTATACCTAATCCAATACCACTTGTTGAACCTGTTATAACCGCAACTTTGTTTTTCATAAAATACAATTTTTGTTCTTGACAAATCTAATAAACTATTATACAAAAAACCAAAGCCAAAATATAATTTATATAAATAAGTATATGTAATAGTGTATACTTATAGTTTTTAGCATTTTTTATCCAGTTGTGCAACGGTCACTGATGTTGTGCGTTCGGCATTTTATTTTTGGTTAAAATATTTGTTTTCAAATTCGTCAAGTGTCATTATCTTTTCTCCATATTTGTTGAAATCAATTTCTCCATTTATGTTGTGTCTATTTTTAAAATCGGCTATGTTTTTTGCTGTAATACTTTTCATATTTTGAAACTTTAAAAACCATAAAAGTTTTGCCTCAAAACCATATCCTGTTGAGCCGCTTCTTGCCTCCCAATGGAATGCAATTTCGTCAATGTCAAATGAGTTTACGATATACGAACTTGGTTCATTTAATAAAATTGTTTTCCCATCTGAATTTGTCTTAATTTCTAAATTTACAAATACTGCAAAATGATTTTCTCTTTTTGGAATGTTCAAATATTGAAAAGAACCACCAAAATTGGATTTAGACTTAACGTCAAAAGTTATTATTGTCGAATTTGAAAGTTCAACAGAAATGTCTACTGACTTTGTATTTCCCAAAGTAATGTATGCTTTATAACCTAATCTTTGTAGTTGGCTAAAAAACCAAAACTCACCTGATATACCAGTTTGTTCTTTCGCCATTTTTACTTATTTGTGAAATACCAACCTTTTGATTTGCTTAAAATTGGTTTTGTCGAAACAAAAAATTTGTCAGAAGGAAAAGCAAACTCAATTTGTCCAAATTCATTTTTTATTACAAATGTATTTCCGTTTACTTCAAGTTTACCAATTGTTTCAAAATTGTTAGTTGCTGTCAAAACTTCCATATTTTCTAGATAATATGTTTGTTCATCAGTCCACATTTCATATTTACCCTTTATTCTAACTTGTTTGCCACTTTCTTCTGTGTAGTTTTGATAATCATATTCAGTCAATTTTACCAAGTTTGAAACTTTGATATTTTGCAAACCACTTTTCAAAGGTTGTACGCCAAATTCAAGTTTTATATTCAATGTTTCTTCTAAATCTCTTTGCGAATATCCAAGTTCGTCAGGTGTTAAACCTTGATACATCAATGATTTTATGAGTTCATCAATTACATAATTTCTATAATCTTCGTGAACTGTTTTTAAATGCAATTTAAACCAAGGATATTTTGAGTTGATGAGTTGAAACGGTTGCTCAAAAGTTTTGTATTCTCCTTTTTCGTTTACATCAAGACCTTCATCAGTAAAATCCATTTCACTGTGATGATAAATAAATTTTTCTCCGTTTCGGCTTCTTTTTCGTTCGATAGTTAAACTTCCGCCCTCGGCTAAAATCTCAAAAACTGTTTCTGTCATAGATTATTTTTCGTCAAAGTTAATTAGTCGCTACGCCAAAATATGTCGTTCAATTTTTAAAGTTTAATTTTTAGACGAACGTTGGTTTATGCTGACCGCTAACGGTTTACGTGTATATGTCAGTAGCGGAAAAACGAAGCTGAAATGTTCGGTTTGGCACTACCGTAAGCTACTTGCAAATGAATTTGCTAAATTTACGAAAAGCAAATGAATTTGAAAGTAGCGACAAGAAAGAACAAACGTTCAAAATTTGCACTTAACCCGCTATTGCATATACACGATGTGTTTGTTGCACAACTAAGATAAGTGTAGTTTTTGATATAAACAAATGTTTATAGTAAAAATATTTTATATTGTATACTATTTGTATTATTGTACATGCAAGGTCGTAAACAATTTGAAGCAAAATTAATGGTATACACTTCACTACAAGAACTAGTACCAACTGGTAACTACTATCGTAAACTTAATGGTGCATTAGATTTACAATGGCTCTACAAAGCAACAGCACCATACTATGGTACAGAAGGCAATCCAAGTATAGATCCTGTGGTATTCTTTAAAATCATGATAGTAGGTTATCTCAACAATATTAACTCCGATAGACAGTTGTTGTCTTTCTGTGCAGATAGCTTGTCTATCCGTTTGTTTATAGGTTACGATTTAGATGAAACTCTGCCATGTCATTCAACCTTATCAAGAACTAGAGCTTTGTATGGAGAAGATATATTTATCAAGATATTTCAACAAGTATTACAGCTGTGTATTGCTAAACAAATGGTAGCAGGTAAACGCCAATGTATAGATAGTGCTTTTGTAAAAGCCAATGCAAGTATGGATAGCTTGGTAGAAAAAGAAGTGTTAGAAGATGTATCTACATATGCCAATGAATTAGATGAAAATAGTGAGTTCAAAGTAAAAAAGGAAGTAAAACAATTAGTAGAGCGACATCATAAATGGAAAGCAGAAGCGTATAAAAAGATGCCAGGTCATGTGGTTAATCCAAAGCAGTTAGATGAACATGGCAAACCCATACGCCCAAAATTTGTGAGCAATCACACCCATTATAGCAAAACAGATGCAGCTGCAAGAATATCAACCAAACCAGGCAAACCACGACAATTAAACTACTTAGCACAAGTAAGTGTAGACGACAAAAATCATGTAATAACAGGAGCATTAGCAGATTATGCCAACAAAAAAGATAGTGATTGCTTAGAGCAAATAGTTAATCAAACACAAACAAATTTACAACAAAACCATATTACGATAGCAGAAGTAATAGCCGATGCTGGATATAGCAGTGGCAAAGCATTGAAATATTTAGAACAACAAAACATAACAGCATATATTCCTAACTTTGGACAATACAAAGCAGAAAGAGTTGGCTTTAGATATAATGCAACAGAAAACCAGTACGAATGCCAACAAGGCAATAGAGCTATACTAAAGTACAAAGGCATAAAAACAGATAGCAAAGGATATGAAAAAAAACAATATAGAAGCAGTGAGAGCGATTGTAAAGATTGTCCATTAAGAGCAAACTGTTGTGGCAAAGTAACCAAGTTTAAAAAGATAGAAGACAGCATAGACAAACCCTACTACGACAGAATGCATGAACGACTTACACAAAATGCAAGCTATGCCAAACGCATGATACGCAAGCGAAGCAGCACAGTAGAACCAGTATTAGGTACGCTGATAAACTTTAGAAACATGAAGCGAGTCAATACACGAGGCATAGCATTAGCCAACAAACATGTACTACTAGCCGCCATGACTTACAACTTGAGACCGTTGCAAAAGGTGAAATTTTTGTTTTTTATTTATTATATTCATTAGTTTATATTTGTTATATTTTAATTTGTTTGTTTTATTGGCTTATTTTGTTATTTTTTATCTTTTTTGATTGATTTTTGTTTGTTTAGTACTCTTTTTTTTTACTTTTCTTCGCTTTTTTATGCTTTGGACATAAGTATCCCTGGACTTCTGTATAAATTATATGCTATGGCTTCCATTATGTTTTGTGTGTGCATCTTGGCTATGCCTCTGTATCTTGCTATACCGCCGTTAAACCATCTTTTTATACTGCCAAAAGTGCGTTCTATTTTATATCTGGTTTTGCTTATTAGTTTGTTATAATCTGTTTGGGCTTGTGTTAATGCTTTATTTTTAGTTGCTTTTTTTAATATGTTATTTTTTAATCCTAATGTCTTTAACAATTCATTATTCTTCTCTGATTGATAACCTTTGTCTGCTTTTACTGCTATGTCTTTTGGTAAGTCTGCTGTTTTTAATACCGTTTCTAGATTACTAATTTCATTTACACTTGCTTTGGTGGTTAATACGCCTAATACTAATCCTTCGTTGTCTGTTACATAGTGTTTCTTATAGCCATATTTTAGTTGTTTGCCTCTCTTTATCCATGCTGCTTCTATGTCTACACTTGTACTGTATTTTTTTTCTACCGTCTTTGTTGGTACTTCTTGTGATTGCTCTTGTTGTTGTTGTTGTGCTTCAAGCTCATAATTACTTTTTCCTTTGGGTTTTAATGGTGTTTCTACTATACTGGCATCTACTATAGCTCCTGTCTTTACTAGTATTTGATGTTGTTCTAATTGTTTGTTTATGCTTTTTAATAATTCATCATATGCTCCTGCTCCTGTCATTGCTGTTCTAAATCTGCTTATGGTACTATGGTCTGGTGAGGTTTGGTCTATGGTTAATTCTAAGAAAGAACTAAAGGAGAGGCTGTCATTTATTCTGTCTTCTACTTCGTAATCACTTAGTCCGTACCATGTTTGTAGTAAACAGATTTTGAATAATAACAATCCATCATAACTTGGCTTGCCTGTTGCACTTGTGCCTTTGGTGTAATACTTATCTATTTCTGTACTAATTTGTTGCCAATCTATTAACTGGTTAATTTGTGTAAAGAAAACTTGTTTAACTTTCTTTACGCGTGTATCGCATATACTGTCTGCTAATGTGAGTGGCTTATTTATTTTCATAACTCTAATATACTAAATTATAGTATAACTACTAGCATTATTCTATATTATTTTTTATCACTGCCTTGCAACGGTCTTGCTTCGTTTTGCTTAATAATATATACAAAGTACTATTATAATCTAAAAAAATGGAGATGCTTCGCTTTACTCAGCATGATGAACGGACAATAATACAAAGATGTTTATTACAGTTTTCGTTTTACTTCTACTTGCTCAAATGCTTCTATGATATCGCCAACTTTTAAGTCGTTGTAATTTTTAACTCTTAAACCACATTCGTAACCTTTAGATACATCTTTTACATCGTCTTTGAATCGTTTTAAAGAATCTAATTCGCCTGTAAATACTACAATTCCTTCTCTAATAATTCTAATCTTATTTGTTCTAGCTACTTTTCCATCTAATACATAACAACCTGCAATTGTTCCAACTTTAGAAATTTTAAAGGTTTCTCTAACTTCGATATTACCTGTAATTTTTTCTTCGAACTTAGGTTCTAGTAATCCTTCCATTGCAGATTTAACTTCTTCTATGGCATCGTAAATAATAGAATAATGTTTAATTTGTACTTCTTCTTGCTCTGCAATCGTTCTTGCATTAGCTGATGGTCGTACTTGGAATGCAATAATAATGGCATCGGACGCTGATGCTAGTAATACATCGGACTCACTGATTTGTCCTACGCCTTTGTGTATAATGTTTACCTGAATTTCTTCGGTAGATAATTTCAATAATGAATCGCTTAATGCTTCTACTGAACCGTCCACATCACCTTTAACAATTAAGTTCAACTCTTTGAAAGTTCCTAGTGCTAGTCTTCTTCCAATTTCATCAAGTGTAATGTGTTTCTTAGAACGCAATCCTTGTTCTCTTATAATGGTAGATCTTCTGTTGGCAATATCTTTTGCTTCGCTTTCATCATCATAAATTTTAAATTTATCGCCAGAAGCTGGTGCTCCGTTTAAACCTAAAACTTGTGTTGGTGTAGATGGTCCTGCTTTTTGTAATCGCTGACCTCTTTCGTTGGTCATGGCTTTTACTTTACCATAATACTGACCTGCTACCATGAAATCGCCTACTTTAAGTGTACCTTCTTGTACCATTATTGTAGCAACATATCCTCTACCTTTATCTAAACTAGCTTCTATAATTGAGCCAATTGCATTTTTGTTTGGATTGGCTTTTAACTCTAACATTTCTGCTTCTAATAGAACTTTGTCTAATAGTACATCTATGTTGAGTCCTTGTTTTGCTGAAATTTCTTGTGATTGATATTTTCCGCCCCAATCTTCTACCAAAATATTCATTTCTGATAGTTGCTTTCTTACATTTTCTGCGTTAGCACCTGGTTTATCAATTTTATTGATAGCAAAAATCATTGGTACTTCTGCTGCTTGTGCGTGTGCTATTGCTTCTTTGGTTTGTGGCATGACATTATCATCGGCAGCGATAACAATGATTGCAATATCGGTAAGTTTAGCACCTCTTGCACGCATGGCAGTAAATGCTTCGTGACCTGGTGTATCTAAGAAAGTAATTTTTTCTCCGTTTTTGGTAGTTACTTCGTAAGCACCAATATGTTGTGTGATGCCTCCCATTTCGCCTGCTACTACATTGGCATCTCGAATATAATCTAGTAATGATGTTTTACCATGATCGACATGTCCCATGATGGTAACAATTGGTGGACGAGGTTTTAAGTCTTCTGGTGCATCTACTTCCTCTTCGTCGTCATCGTCTTGTTCTTCCATAGAAATGAACTGAATATCGTAACCAAATTCGGCAGCTACTAATTCTATGATTTCAGCATCTAGTCGTTGGTTGATAGAAACGAAAACGCCTAAGCCCATACACGCTTTAATAATTTCTGTAGAAGTAACACTCATTAAACCAGCCAATTCTGATACGGTTACAAACTCGGTAACTTGTAGTATTTTGCTGTCTTGGTTTTCTGCTTCTTCTCTTTTTACTGCGTGTTCTTCTCTTTTTTCTCTACGATATTTTACTGAAGATGACTTTCCTTTTCCTCCAGAAATCTTAGCCATGGTAGCTTTGATTTTGTCTTTAATTTCTTTTTCAGAAACTTGTTGATCTGGATCTTTTTTATCGTTGTTGTTCGGCCTGCCTTTTCCACCTTTTTGAGCGTAATCTTTTACATTAACTCGGTTGGTTTTAATACGAGTTCTTTTCTTTTTCTCGTTTTTATCAGAAATTTCTTTTTTCTTTTCTTCTCTCCTTTTCTTCTCTTGCTCTCTATAAATTTGTTCTGGTCTTTTTTCTTCTTTCAGTTCAATTTTTCCTAAGATTTTAGGACCAGATAAGACTTCTTTTTTAGTTTCGATGTGTTCTACAACTTCTTTTTCTTTAACCGGAGTTACTTTCTCTTCTTTTTTAATTTCTTCTTTCTTCTTAGGAGGAACAACTACCTTTTCTTCTTTCTTAACTTCTTCTTTTTTAGCTTTTGGTTTTTTAGCAGCGTCTAAATCTATTTTGCCTAATATTTTAGGTGTTTCTACTTCTACTTTTTTAGTAACTATTTCTTCTTGCTTTGGCTTTACAATTTCTTCTATCTCTTCTTCTTCCTCTTTTCTTTTACCAATAGTAATTTGTTCTGCTTTTTCTTTAACAGCAATATCTACTTTAAAATCAGTTAAAAGTACTTGGTATTGTTCTTCTGTAAGTTTTGTGTTTGGGTTGTTTTTAATATCGTCAAATCCCTTGCTATGAAGGTGTTCTACTATAGAACCGATTCCGACATTGAGTTCTTTGGCGGCACTTGCTAATCTAATTGTTTTTCCTTCGGACATAAATTGCTACAAAATTAGTTTTTTATTTTTGGTATAACGAATAAAATTAGAATTTATACCGAATTTAAAATGGTGTTAATCCAAAAGTTTGCACCTATTATTTTTATCGGTATATACCTTTGTTTGATTTATAAAAGCAAAATGATTTTATAAATCGTATTGGCATTACTCTAACTCTGCTTTCATTATACTAATTACTTCATCAATTGTTTCTTCTTCTAAATCAGTTCTTCTGATTAACTCATCTCTATCTAGCTCTAAAATACTTCTTGCAGTATCACAACCAATAGCTTTTAATTCGTCTATTATCCAGCCATCAATTTCGTCTGCAAATTCGTCTAAGTCAACATCATCTTCTAATTCATCGGTATCTCTAAATACATCAATTTCGTAGCCCGTTAATTTGCCTGCTAGTTTGATGTTGTATCCACCTCTACCAATTGCTAAAGACACTTGGTCTGGTTTTAAGAATACAGATGCTTTTTTTCTTTCTTCATCTAAAGAGATAGATTCGATTTTTGCTGGTGTTAGTGATCTTTGTAATAAAAGAATGGTGTTATTGGTAAAGTTGATGATGTCTATATTTTCATTTCTCAACTCTCTTACAATACCATGTATTCTTGATCCTTTCATACCAACACAAGCACCAACTGGATCTATTCTGTCGTCGTAAGATTCTACGGCTACTTTTGCTCTTTCGCCTGGTTCTCTTACTATGTTTTTAATTACGATTAATCCATCAAAAATTTCTGGTACTTCTAGCTCTAGTAGTTTTGCTAGGAATTCTGGTGCTGTTCTTGATAAGATAATGTATGGTGTATTTCCTCTTAATTCTACATCTTTAATGATGGCTCTAATGCTATCGCCTTTTTTGTAGTAGTCAGATTTTATTTGTTCGTTTTTAGGTAAAATTAATTCATTGCCTTCGTCATCTAGTAAAAGAATTTCTCTTTTCCAAACTTGATAAACTTCTGCAGTGATGATTTCGCCTACTCTATCTTTGTATTTTTTATAGACTTCGTCTTTTTCTAAATCTAAGATTCTAGAAATAAGTGTTTGTCTTGCTGCTAAGATTGCTCTTCTACCAAAAGATTCAATTTTAATTTCCTCGAATAATTCTTCGCCAACTTCAAAATCTGGTTCAATTTTTTTAGCGTACGCTAATTCTACTTGAGCCATTTTGTCTTCCACAGCACCATCTTCTACGATGTCTCTTTTTCTCCAAATTTCTAAGTCGCCCTTGTCTGTATTAACAATGATGTCGAAGTTTTGGTCTGAGCCATATTTTTTACGCAATAAAGTTTTAAATACATCTTCCAACACACGCATCATGGTTGGTCTGTCTATGTTTTTAAAGTCTTTAAACTCCGAGAACGAATCTACTAATTCTATACTATTCATATAATTATATTTAGAATTTAAAATGTTTTATTACTGATTTTATATCGTTTAAATTAATTTGATGTTCTATATTTTCCTCTGTTTTGTTTTTCTTTTTTGGTTCTTCTACTACACTTAAAGTGTCATTTTCAAATGCAGTAAGATTACCAATAATTTTTCTTCCATCTTTCATCACTACTTCTACTGGTTTGCCTATCTGTTTGATGTATTGTTGTTCTACTTTTAATGGCAAACTCATTCCTGGTGAAGACACATCTAATGAATACCAGTCTGCGATTTCTGGAATTTCGTCTAAGTAATTTGCTAAAAACCTACTAATGTTAACACATTCATCTATGGAAATATTACTCGTTTTTTTATCAGCAAAAACGGTAATTTTACCCGTAGCCAATACTTGAACTTCAACAATAAAGAAATCGGTATTGTTGAAATAAGCTTGTAATTGATCTTCAATATTTGCTTTTATTTGCGTTAAATTATCCATATATTTAATAAAAAAGAGGACTTTCTAGTCCTCTTCATTCATTTTCGCAGTGCAAAGATAATAAAAAGATTTGTAAGCCAAAGCATACATTAGAAATTTATTACAAGAAAAAGTTATTTCACAATTAATTACACTATTTGAAACAAATAATTTTTATTCATTTTGTCTTGATATTTACTTGTTGGTAAACATGCAAAACGAACTAGATCCTGAAATAAATTCAGGACAAGAAGCATTTAAGGCAATTTTACTGACTTCTGCGTTAAAAATACTAGTGATAGCTTTCGGCTATGATTGTGTTTTTTGCCTTGAATTCATCAAAAAATATTCAAAATATATTTTGCTCTTCTGAACGCTAATTAGTACTACAGATTAAATCTAAATCAAAGTAATTTATATCCAGAAAAGTATATAGGTCGTATAAAATGTCCAATTTATATGATGGCAGGAACTAAGAAAGATCAAATTAGAATTCAAGAAACAAATAAATTATATCAAAATATAACCTTTAAGCAAAAGAAATTACATTGGTTCAAAAATGCAAAACACCAAGATTTTTATACATTTAATAAATCAGAATATACTCAAAACTTAGATTCATTTTTAACCTTGCTAAAGAAGTAGTAATTTTACTTTTACTAGTAAATTAACAATAAAAATAAGATTAATTGTATAACTTAGTAAAAAGCAAACAAGATGACTATAGAGCATAAGAAAATAGAGTTGATAGAAGCAATGCTAAAAATAGATGAGGAAGCTGTATTGAATAAAATTAGTAATATAATTAAAGAAGAAAAAAATATAAAGAAAAATAAATCACAAACAAAATTTGATGATTTGATAGGTGTTTGGAGTAAGGAAGAAGGAAAAAAGATAATGGACGCAATTGAAGAAGGATGTGAGCAAATTCATGTAGATGAGTGGAAATAGTCAAATAATTGTAGATAGCAATATAGTAATCGCTATATTAAATGGAGAAAAGAAAGTTACCATCAAATTAGAGAAACAAAAAGTATATATACCAAGCATAGTAATTGGTGAATTATATTATGGAGCAAATCAATCAAAGTTGAGTACAAAAAATAAAGAAAAAATTGAAGTTTTTGCTTCAAAATGTACAATATTATTGATAGATGAAGCAACTGGAAAAGAATATGGAATAATAAAATCAGAATTAAAACAAAAAGGAAAACCAATACCAGAAAATGATATTTGGATAGCTGCTCTAGCAAAACAATACGACATTCCAATTGCAACAAGAGACAAACACTTTAAACAAATTAAAGGAATTGACTTAGTAGAACTATAGGAATACTACTATATTTATATCCATGCGAGTAGTCATTCAAAGAGTTAGCCAAGCAAGTGTTACCATTGAAAATAACATCAACGGAAAAATTAATCATGGTTTAGTCGTTTTATTAGGTATAGAAGAAAACGATACTACAAGTGATATTGATTGGCTGTGTAAAAAAATAGTCCAACTTAGAATTTTTAATGACGACAACGACAAAATGAATTTATCTATCCAAGATATTCAAGGCGAAATTTTATTAATCTCACAGTTTACTTTGTTTGCTTCAACTAAAAAAGGCAACCGACCAAGTTTTATTCGTTCAGCAAAACCAATAATAGCTATTCCGTTGTACGAACAATTTATAACCACACTACAACAACTATTACCCAACAAAATTCAAACAGGCATTTTTGGTGCCGACATGAAAATAACACTCACCAACGACGGACCAATTACCATTTGCATGGATAGTAAAAATTTGGAGTGAGTTATTTAATACAATAAGCTAACTAAATATTATTTTTGCATCAATGAATTACTCAAACAACTATTATATTGTTCAAAATGATGAGCAGTTTGGACCATTAACGATTATTGAAGTTGCTCAGTATGCATTTAATCATCAAACTAAAATCTGGACAAATGGATTAAACAATTGGATTAGCGTTAAAAATATTGAAGAAGTATATCAGAATATTGATAAAGCAAAAAATGATCTTATTAGTTTAAATCAACGAATTGTAAAATCAAAACAAAGTAATGCTAATAATACAACAGCAATTCTATCAAACAATAAGGATATTTCATATTTAGGGCATCAAATAGCAAGTGCAGAACAACGACTATTTGCATTTATTTTAGAGTCTGTAATTTTACTTATTCTATCTGGTATCATTTCTAATATTATTCCAATAGAAAGTACTGTCATAATTTTTTCCTTAATTTCTGCTGTTACTTATTTGGTTTGGAGTGGAAACATTGGTCATAAAATTTTAGGATTAAAAGTAGTGAATATAAAAGATGATAGTGATATGAAAAATCCAATCAAAGGTTTCTTTAGAGAAGCTATTAAATTCTTTACTTTATGGTTAATTATTCCAAGTATTTGGTTACTTTGGGATAGTAATAAACAAAATTTATATGATAAAATTTTTGATACTATAGTTATCAATAATAAGAAATAAGCATTATGATAATTTTCAACGGTAGAGGAGCTATAATTGGTATATTGTCTATAATTATATTGATAGTTTTATCAAGCTTATTAAAACTATCTTATAACTTTTCCTTTTTCTTGACTGGAATTATTGCATTATATTTATCATTTAAGGTTTCTAGCAAAGGCGAAGGATATTCTGGAATGCCAACTATATTCTTTATTCCAACTCATATTTATGCTATTTTAATAATCTTTGTAGGATTTAAAGAGTTTAAAAGAACTAAAACAATATTTAAAAAAAATGAACCTGTAGATATAAGAACAACAAAATTAGAAAACGATATTGATTCATTAGATAATATTGGTATTTATGGAGATCGAGTGATAGCAAATCAAGTTAAATCAATTTTAGATTCTGTTTTAATTAATCAACTTAAACCTCAAAATATTTCTTGCTTAGTTAAAGTAAATGATGATAATAATGCAGTTCTTTTACTATTAAAAGTTGACAAAATAGATCTCCTTTCAAAAGAAGCAAAGAAAGAGTTTGTAAGTATCTTAGAATCTATTTTATATGAAACCAACAATCTCAGTACTAGAATGCAATATATTGGAATTTGTAATAAAAATAACTCATTAGAAATTACTCAGTCACCTTACAGAAATATTCAAACAAGCTATCTATTAGCTTATTCATCAGATTTATTAGATTTTTACGGAACATTAAATGAAGAATAATGGCAAGAATTGGAACTATAGATGCATTATATGCAAATGATTTTGCTGCAGATGTATGTCCTTATTGTAAACAAATAAGTGAACACAATATTAAACTACAACAAAGAGCTTTTTTAATTGGCTTCCCTTTGTTTCCGATAAGTAAACAGTATGATATTGAATGTATGAATTGTAGAGGCAAAATTCAATTAGGAAATATGCCTAAATATACTGCAGATAAATACTTGCATTTACTAAATACTAAAAAACCATCTATTTGGATATATTCTTTTTCTTATTTTATAATATTCATGATTATTTTTATGAGTATAAAAACTTATTTTGATAATAATAAATTTGAAGAATATATAAAAACACCCATTATTGGAGATATTTATGAAACTAAGAGAAAAGAAGAAGGCATTTTTTCTGATGATTATTTATACTCCTATATGCGAGTTGTTGACATAGAAAATAATATGATTGGTTTTCAAAAAGCATTATATGAAGCTCCTTCAGACAAAAAGAGCGAAATTCTATATCCAAAGGAAGATGCTGTTTGGCTTGACGATACGGTCTATTATTATAAAACAGAACTTATTAACCATTTAGATGGTTTTAGATCTGATAAAAATTTTTCTATCACAGAAGTTATGAGATAAATAAGTTACTCTTACATATTCCTCCTATATTGTCCGCCAACTTCAAAAAGTGCATGCGTAATTTCTCCGAGAGAACAATACTTTACCGTTTCCATCAATACACTAAATAAATTCTCATTATTGAGTGCTGCTTGTTGTAATTGCAGTAATGCTGTTTTCGATTTATCTTTATTAAATTCGTGTAGTGCTGCTACATTATTAATTTGTCTTTGTTTTTCTTCGTCGGTACTTCTAATCACTTCTTGTGGTAAAATGGTAGGTGAACCTTTAGACGACAAAAAGGTATTTACACCAATAATTGGCAACTCGCCAGTGTGTTTTTTGGTTTCGTAATACATACTTTCTTCTTGTATCTTACTGCGTTGATACATTGTTTCCATAGCACCAAGCACACCACCTCTTTCTGTTAATCGGTCAAATTCTTTATAAACAGCTTCTTCTACCAAGTCGGTCAATTCTTCAATAATAAAAGCACCTTGTATTGGATTTTCGTTTTTAGCTAAACCCAATTCTTTATTAATAATTAACTGAATAGCCATTGCTCTTCGTACACTTTCTTCGGTTGGTGTAGTAATGGCTTCGTCATAAGCATTGGTATGTAGCGAATTGCAATTATCATAAATAGCATATAATGCTTGAAGCGTAGTTCTAATATCATTAAAATCTATTTCTTGTGCGTGTAAAGAACGACCACTGGTTTGTATATGGTATTTTAATTTCTGACTTCGCTCATTGGCTTTGTACAAATACTTCATAGCTTTTGCCCAAATTCTTCTAGCTACTCTACCAATAACTGCATATTCTGCATCAATACCATTAGAGAAAAAGAAAGACAAGTTTTTGGCAAAATCATCTACTTTCATGCCACGAGAAATATAGTACTCTACAAATGAAAACCCATTAGCTAAAGTAAATGCCAACTGCGAAATTGGATTGGCGCCTGCTTCGGCAATATGATAGCCACTAATAGACACCGAATAAAAATTATTGACTTGATGTGCTACGAAATATTCTTGAACATCGCCCATGAGTTTTAAAGAAAACTCGGTAGAAAAAATGCAAGTATTTTGAGCTTGGTCTTCTTTTAAAATATCTGCTTGTACGGTTCCTCTTACTTGCGATAATGCGTATGCTTTTATTTTATCATACACTGATTTTTCTAACACTTGATCGCCAGTAACACCAAGCAACATTAATCCTAAACCATCATTACCTTCTGGCAAAGTACCAAAATATTGTGGTGGCTCTAATCCTTTTTCTTGATAGATTTTTTTGATTTTAGATTGAACTGCATCTACTAAATTATTTTTGTGTATGTATTTTTCGCATTGTTGATCGATAGCAGCATTCATGAAGAAAGCACAAATGGTAGCTGCAGGACCATTAATAGTCATAGAAACAGAAGTAGTAGGATTGCATAAATCAAAACCAGAATAGAGTTTTTTTGCATCATCTAAAGAGCATATAGACACACCCGAATTGCCAATTTTTCCGTAGATGTCTGGACGAATGGCAGGATCTTCACCATACAATGTAACCGAATCGAAAGCAGTAGATAATCTTTTAGCAGGCATACCTAAGGACACATAATGAAATCGTTTATTGGTTCTTTCCGGACCACCTTCTCCTGCAAACATTCTTGTAGGATCTTCGTTTTCTCTTTTAAACGGAAATACACCAGCTGCAAACGGAAACTCGCCTGGAACATTTTCTTGTAAATTCCATTTTAAAATATCACCTAAAGCATCTGTTTTGGGCAAACACACTTTTGGTACTTTAGTATGTGACAAAGTTTCGCTATAAGTTTTTATTTTGATTTCCTTATCTCGTACTTTAAAAATATAGTATTCGTTAGTATAGTTTTCTTTCTTAGTATTCCAATTGTCTAATATTGTTTTGCAATTAGCATCTAACTGATTTTGCTTTTGCGTAATGTGTTCTTGTAAAGATTCTTGTTGTGTAATATCATACGCTTTTTGTAGAGCAAACAAATCTTGAGCAATGGCAGCTTGAGCAATTGTCCATTGGTTATACTCTCTATTATTTTTGGTAATGTCAGACAAGTAACGCACTCTATCTGGTGGAATAATAAAAATTTTCTCGCTATTGCCTTTTTGCAGTGCATCATTAATCTTCCAATCTAATTGGTATACATCAATCAGCTTTGTAATAATAGCATGATACAACTCATTTGTTCCAGGGTCATTAAACTGTGAAGCAATGCTGCCAAAAACTGGCATGGTTTGAACATCTGCTTCCCACAAATTTCTATTGCGTTGATATTGTTTTTTTACATCTCGCAATGCATCGGCAGCACCTCTTTTATCAAACTTGTTAATGGCTACAATATCTGCAAAGTCGAGCATATCTATTTTTTCTAATTGCGAAGCAGCACCAAACTCTGGTGTCATAACATATAAATTGAGTTTGGCAAAATCTACAATCTCCGTTCCGCTTTGTCCAATTCCAGAAGTTTCAATAATGATTAAATCAAAATTGGCAGCTTCAAAAATATGAATCACATCGTGTAGTGCTGTTGAAGTAGCAGCATTGGTTTGTCGCGTTGCCATAGAACGCATAAACACATTGGCTTTGTTGATAGCATTCATTCTAATTCTATCACCTAATAAAGCACCACCAGTTTTTCTTCTACTTGGATCGATAGAAATGATAGCAATATTTTTGTTTGGATAATCGATTAAAAATCGTCTTACAATTTCATCGGTTAAAGAAGATTTTCCAGCACCACCAGTTCCTGTAATACCCAAAATTGGTTTATCTGAAAAATCAATAGATTGAAAGGCATCATGAAATTTATTGGCATTATTTTCAGCAAAAGAAATCAAAGAAGCTAAATAATGAGTATTATTTGCTAGTAATTTATTTTTATCAATTTCAACATTTTCGCCAGTTGGATAATCACATTGCTCTAGTAAATCATTAATCATTCCTTGCAAACCCATTGCTCTACCATCATCAGGAGAATAAATTCTTGCAATACCATAGTGTTGTAATTCTTCTTGTTCAGTAGGAAGAATGGTACCACCACCTCCACCAAAAATTTTAATATGGCCGCAACCTTTTTCTTTTAATAAATCGTACATATATTTAAAAAATTCTATGTGTCCGCCTTGATACGAAGTAATAGCAATGGCATTAGCATCTTCTTCAATAGCACAGTTTACAATTTCTTGCACACTACGATTATGACCTAGATGAATCACTTCTGCACCACTTGCTTGAATGATACGACGCATGATATTGATAGCAGCATCGTGTCCATCAAACAAAGAAGCAGCAGTTACAATTCTAATTTTATTTTTAGGTTGATAAGGTTGGACTGTTTGCATATACAAATTTAGGTATTATCTAATAGAAATGGAAGGATATAGTGTTCAATTATACATTTCCTTTCTGCTGATTTTCTTTCTTTTGAAGATGCTTTAATTCATTGCATTTTACTTATAGTAACGAGAGCCATTTTTAACCAACCGTCTATACTGAGTGAGGAACGAACAAAGTATCTCCTAAATCAAAAACATAATCCTCGTCCTTGCAAGCAGATGAAAGTAGCGAAGCAATATACTTTATAGCAGTTCATAGTTTGAGATTGCCTGTCTACCGACAGGTAGACCACAATTTTGTTCGTTCCTCTCAAAATTTCGCAATAGACGGTCTAATTATCAATTACATTTTACTTATAGTATCGAGAGCCATTTTTAACCAACCGTCTATACTGAGTGAGGAACGAACGAAGTATCTCCTTACTAAAACGAAAAATAAAAAAAAACTGCCATAATGGCGTAAATTTAGCACTTTACCCCACTTCCGAAGTACCCTACCCCCCTTCCGAAGTGGGGGTAGCCACCCAATTTGTCAGTTTCACTTAGTTTTTAAGTAGTCCACCCCACTTAAAATATAAGCTGAGTTAGGTTTTACCCTAACTTGGTTTAGGTTTTAAGTATACCAACCCACTTATAGAAGTACAGGATACCACTTCAAACCTTAACTCGGTTAATGTTTTACCTTAACTGGGTTTATCTTTTACCATAACTCAGTTAGTGTTTTAAGTACCTCTACCCACTTTAAACATAAGTCAGCTTAGTTTTTACCCTAACTTGGTTTGGTTTTTAAGTGGCTCGACTTATGTGTTTTATTAACTGACTTGGTTTTTTAGTAAGTTGTTTAGCTTTTAAAGTGGCTTAGCTTGGTATTCTTATAACTGAGTTTGCATAAAATATTAGTCAGCATAGCTATTAAGTACTTAATTAAAATAATAATTTATAGCTAATAAGAAAAAACATTACTCAACTCTTATTTTCCTTACTTTTTGTCTTGACACAAAAAGTAACAAAAAAGTCAAGAAAAAATGATCGCTCCACGCTATATTCCCACGCTTAGCCGCCACATTTTTTCTTCCTACGCTATTTCTGCCAATAAAAAGTAGTTATACTTTTGATAAAATATTATAGTAGAATACATACAAATTCTCACTCATCAGAGTTACTTGATAGAGAACGCTGATAGAAAGTAAATCTTTAAATCTTCTATTAATTGTTGGTTAAAAAAAGCAATCCATATTACATTTTTATTGTTGTGAGTGCCAAAAGAAAAAGTATATAATTGATTATTCATATTGCGTATTCTATGTATTTTTCACCAACAAAGTAGCAAACAAGTAACAGTATATATTTAAAATACGCAAAAATATATCCTTTATACACTATTGAAAATAAAACCATTATAAACAAAATTTATTCTTAACAAAAAAATATACGCAAGTTATTTTATTGCTTATATTTGGGTGTTGGGTGATATATTATGAAGAACATATACATAGACACAAACGTTTATTTAACATTTTATCATTTTTCAAATGAAGATTTAGCTGAATTAAAAAAATTAATTGCATTAATCAATACTGATAATATTTGCTTATATATTCCAGAACAGACAAAAAATGAATTTTACAGGAACAGAGAAGTTAAAATTGCAGATTCTTTAGATAAATTAACTTCTTCAAAATTTAATAATCAATTTCCTATGATTTGTCATAATTATGATGAGTATAAGGAAATGAAAAATGCAATAAAAGATTATGAAAAGAATAAAAATAGTTTATTAAAAAAATTGAAACACGATGCCGAAACTAAAACTTTACAAGCCGATGAAATCTTAAATCAACTCTTTGATAAAGCAGAAGTTATTAAAACTACAGCTAAAATTCTAAATAAAGCAATAATAAGATATGATATTGGAAATCCTCCAGGAAAGGATAAATCTTATGGAGACGCAATTAATTGGGAAAGTTTGTTGAGCAAAATTCCAGATGAAGAAGATTTATATTTTATTTCTGATGATAAAGACTTTTATTCAAAACTTAATGATCAAAAGTTCAATGATTATTTGTTAAGTGAGTGGGAAGAAAAAAAACAATCTAATCTACACTATTTTAGAAAAATAACAGATTTTTTCAAAAAGCATTATCCAGAAATTGAAATAACAAGTGAAACAGAAAAAGAAATAATAATAAAAAATTTATATGAAGCATATTCTTTTGACAATGCCAAAAGTGTAGTGCGAAAGCTTCGAAATTTTGATAATTTCTCAATCAAACAATTAAATGATATAACTACAGCGTTTGCAACTAATAATCAGATATATTGGATTAAAAGTAATTGGACAATATTATCAGCACGAAGAGAAATTATAGAAGCTAATAAGGGAAAAATTGATGAAAATATTTATAAAAAATATGAGTATCAATATGATTTGTAGTAGAATAAATACATCGCCTAACATAGGTGACCGTTACACAACTGGGTAAAAAATGCTAAAAACTATAAGTATATAGTATTACATATGCTTATTTATATAAATTATATTTTGGCTTTGGTATTTTTATGTGGTACTAGATTAGTTTTTACTATGTACTTTTCATCTATCAACAAAAAAAGCAATAGCAAAATAATTCTCGTCATTCCTGCGAAAGCAGGAATCTAAATACACTACACACAATAAAGGTGTTATCACCTTTGTTCTCACAAGCAATCACAAGTTTAATTAAGTCTACTCAAAGCGAGTTCAGTTAATCATAAAAATACAAAAGAATAAAACTGTTTTGAATGCTAATTAGTATTAACTATAATATCACTTGCTTAGTAGCAAAAAATATTTGGTATATTTATTGCCGTAAAATGTAATATGAAATACATCGTTCCTATATGCTTACTAGTTGCTATTGTTGTAGGTATATTTAAGAATTTAAAAGCACAGAAACTGTTTCAAGATGAAGTTGAAATCGTAAACGATAACTTCAAACAAAGCAATTTCGACTTAAGCGATTTTTATTCCAACAATCCGTACTTAGACAAACAAGTGGAGGAAAAATATCAATCGCTAACTACAAAACAAAAAGCAGCACAAATTATTATGTATGCAGTTAGCAGTACAGATGCTACTTATACCTATAGTACTACACTTAAACTACTACAAGATACAATTATAGACAATGTAATTTTCTTAAAAGGCGATATTAATATTATAAAAAAACAAATCGATTTATTTAATGAAATAAATAAAGATATTAATAAGTTATATGCTTGTGATTGCGAACCGTATTTGTTTAACATGAAGTACTTTAATACACCTAAAGTGCCAAAAACGAATTTATTAAACACTAATGACGATGTGATTAATGCAGCTACTACTATTGCAGAAACATTACTACAAACAGGAATTACTGTCAACTTTGCACCAGTGATAGACAATAATAAAAATACATCAGTGATTAGTGGTCGTGCATTTTCAAACGATACAGCTATTATATTAGAAAAATCTAAATTGTTTATTGATGTAACACAAGGAAGCAATATTGCAACAAGCATTAAACACTTTCCAGGTCATGGTAGCGTAGTTGGCGATTCGCATAAAAACTTAGTCTATATTAATGGAAAAATGGAAGAAGTAGCTACTTTTAAAAGCAGTTTACAAGAAGCCAATCCAATTTTTGTAATGGTTGGACATATTGCAGTTAAAAATAATGAAGCGTATAATACCAATAATTTACCATCAACTATTTCTAAAAATATAGTGACTGGTTTATTGAAAGACAAATTGAATTTTAAAGGAATTGCCATTACAGATGCAATGAATATGCTAGGCGTAGCAACTATTCCAAATGCAGATTTTAAAGCATTAGAAGCAGGAAACGACATCATTTTAATGCCAAGTAATCCAAGAAAATTATCTACTCAAATTGTAGCAACACTTCAGCAAAACAACGACTTAAGTCAACAAATAGAAGCGTCTATAAAAAAAGTAATCCGACTAAAAATATGTCAGCAGCAACAGTAGAAATAAAAAATATAATTTATACAAATAATGATAATTCTACTAATGAGTTAACTGTTTTTTCTAAAAACAATGATAGTTCAATTGTATTTTTGATATTGAGTGCAATGGGAATTGCTGCTAAATACTACGATACACTAGCAAGACATATTGCTACACAAAATTACATTGCCATTACTACAGATTATAAAGGAATAGGCAAGTCATCAATACGACCATCTACAAAAGTAAATTATAGTTATACTAATATTGTAAATGATGATTTAAATAATGCTATTATCACCATTCAGAAAGAATTTGCTAATAAAAAAATAATTGTTATTGGTCATAGTTTAGGTGGACAAATGGCTTGTTTACATGCAGCGAAATATTCAAATGCCATAGCTGGAATTATTTTGTGTACTAGTTGTTCGGTGTATTACAAAGGTTGGATAGAACACAATCAGTATGCTATTTTAGCGAAAACACAATTTGTAGGTTTAGTGGCTAGATTGCTAGGATATTTTCCTGGTAAAAAAATTGGCTTTGGTGGTTTAGAAGCCAAAAGTGTAATGGTAGATTGGAGCAATCAAGCGAGAACAGGAAACTATATTTTGCTAAATGACGATTTTAATTACGAAGAGCATCTACAAAAAGTAAGTATTCCAATAATGGCAATTTCATTAGCAGTAGATGATTTTTCACCTAAAAAAGCAGTAGACTACTTACTAGACAAAATGCCAAATGCTAAATCTAGAGAGCATATACATTTATTGCCAAACGATGCGAATAATGATGATTACAATCATTTTAATTGGCCCAAAAAACCAAGCAAAATATTTTATTTAATGGAAAACTGGATCAAGCAAAATTTTTGATTTTTACAATCCATTGTACATTTAGAGCTGAAATAAAACTTGTCTTTTTCGCAGCCATGTTTTCGTCTTTCCGTAATTTTTAGGAACGAAAAATATACGGAATCTATCATATTAAGATTTAGCTATAGATTCCAGATAAATTTCTTCGCTATACTAACCTGAGTTATGGATTAAATTCTGCATAATTGACTGATAATCAATCGTCATCCTATGTTTGTATAAATAATTAAATTAGTAGAAATTATTAACAGGAAAAGTAAAGGGTAAAGAGTAAGATTTTAGTTTGTCATTAGTCAAAAAGACCGTTCGCAATGTTAATCCCTTTACCCATTACTACAAAAACTTGAACAGAACATTAAGCATAAAGCTTGTATTAAGGATAGATAAGTTAGTGTAGTATTACTTTTCACAAAAAACAATATTATGAGTAAAGTTATAGGAATTGACATTAGTAAACAAACATTTGATGTAGCATTATTAGACAGCAAAACTGGTAAATGGCAACATCATGTATTAGAAAACAACAAACTTGGATTTAAAAGGTTATGTAAGTTTATTTCAGAACAGAGTCATGTCGTAATGGAAGCAAGTGGCAGTTATTATCTACAATTAGCTTTGTATTTAGAAATGAATAATATAAAAGTAAGTGTAGTAAATCCTTTGGTTATAAGAAGATACAGTCAAATGAAACTTCAAAGAGCAAAGACAGATAAGAAAGACGCACAAACCATAGCAATGTATGGTATAGAACAAAATCCAGAGTTATGGCAATCTCAAGATAAAGAAGTAATGGAGTTAAAACAACTATATTCCACAATAGAGTTATTAAGTAAACAAGTAAGTCAGACACAACATCAGTTAGAAGCACATACGAGCAGTGGTATACTAAGTTCATCATTAAAGCAAGAACTAAATCAACATATAAAAACCCTAAAAAGAAGAAAAGAAAAATTAGAAACAAGATTTAGATTATTATCAGAACAAACATACGGAGACACTCTAGAGCGTTTAGCAACAATACCAGGTATAGGTAAAAAAACAGCCGTCATGTTAACTGTAATTACCAATAATTTTAAAAAATTTGATAATTATAGACAGTTAATTGCATATGTAGGACTAAGTCCGAGAAAGTATGAATCAGGAACAAGTGTGCGAGGCAGAGGACATATTTGTAAAATGGGACAATCGCAAATAAGGAAGTTATTGTATATGTGTAGTTGGTCAGCCAAGAAACTAAATAAAGCATGTATAGCAATGTATGAAAGATTAATTGCCAAAGGCAAAGCAGAAAGAGTAGTAAAAATAGCAATAGCTAATAAGTTATTAAAACAAGCCTTTGCAATAGCAAAAAATAAAGAAGTATATAATGAAAATTTTATGCAAAAAGTTTGTTTTTAAGCACAGAACATTGCGAAATTTTGAGAGGAACGAACAAAATTGTGGCAATCTCAAACTATGAACTATTATAAAGTAGATTACCTGTCTCTACCTGTCGGTAGACATGGTGCCGAACAGGTAGACTTCGCTACTTTCATCCGCTCGTAAAGACGCTCTTTTTCTAATAATTGCTAGTTTATTCAAACTGTTCTAATCCATAACTCAAGTTATACTACGAAATTTTTTGGAATGACGAATGCATAATTGTTGATTTATTATATAATTTATCTTGTCAATAAAAAAACTCGAAATATGAACTTGGTATAAAAAAGACGGCGAAGCTATAAGCTTCGCCGTCTTTTGTTTATCTATGGACTAGTTTTCTAGCCAATAAAGATTATTTGTCTTTTTTAGAATCTTCTAACATCTGAGCTTTTAAATCAGATAAAGCATCTAAATCTCCTAGTGTAGATTTTTCTACATTGCTGTTTACTTTCTTCACAGCATCTTTAGTGCGTTTACCTTCTTTTTTCTTCTCATCGCTAGCTTTTTTCTTGTCTTCTAGCTTGTTGTCTTCACTAACTCTTGTATGAGAAACAATAATGCGTTTATCATCTCTATCAAATTCTAAGATTTTAAACTCTAGTGTTTCGTCTACTTCTGCTAACTTACCATCTTCTTTTTTGATGTGACGCGTTGGAGCAAATGCTTCAATTCCGTATGGTAACTGAACAATAGCACCTTTGTCTTCTCTTTTAAGTACAGTAGCTTCGTGTGTAGAACCAACTGGGAATAATCCTTCAAAAGTATCCCAAGGATCTTCTTCTAGTTGTTTGTGTCCAAGAACAATTTTCTTGTTTTCTACATCTATTTCTAGAACTACAACATCTAACTCGTTACCAATTGTAGTAAACTCGTTTGGATGATTGTATCTTTTCGTCCAAGATAAATCACTAATATGAACCATACCACCAACAATATCATCTAATTCTACAAATACGCCATAAGGTGTAATGTTTTTAACGATACCTTTGTGTTTAGAACCAACAGCATATTTTTCGCCAATTGCAGTCCAAGGATCTTCAGTTAATTGTTTTAAGCTTAAAGACATTTTTCTTTCGTCTTTGTCTAATGTTACCACTTTAGCTTCAAACTCATCGCCTAACTTAAAGAAATCTCTAGAGTTAATTGGTTGATTGCTCCAGTTTACTTCAGATACATGGATTAAACCTTCAACACCTGGTGTAATTTCCAAGAAAGCACCATAGTCTTCTATGTTTACAATTTTACCTTTAACAGTATTGCCTACTTCAATTTCGGTAGTTAAATCGTCCCAAGGATGTGGTTGTAATTGTTTTAAACCAAGTGAAATTCTTTTCTTGTTATCATCATAATCAATAACAACTACTTGAATTTTTTGATCCATTTCTAATACTTCATTTGGATGATTGATTCTTCCCCAAGAAATATCAGTAATGTATAATAAACCATCAACACCACCTAAATCGATGAATGCACCGAAGTCAGTAATGTTTTTGATAGTACCTTCTAATACTTGACCTTTCTCTAATTTGCCAATAATTTCTAGTCTTTGAGATTCCATATCAGACTCAATTAATGCTTTGTGAGAAACTACGGCATTTTTAATAGCTTCATTAACTTTCACTACTTTAAACTCCATTGTTTTTCCTACATATTGATCGTAGTCTGTAATTGGTTTAACATCAATTTGAGAACCTGGTAAGAAAGTTTCCATTCCAAAAAGGTTTACAATTAAACCACCTTTTGTTTTGCTTACTACTTTACCTTTTACAATAGTTTCATCTCTGTTAGCATCTTTAATAGATTCCCAAGCTCTAGTTAATTTTGCTTTTCTTCTAGAAAGTACTAAGTGTCCTTTTTTGTTCTCTTTGTTTTCTACATATACATCAACTTCATCGCCAGCTTTTAAATCTTCTAAGTCTTTAAATTCGCTTAATGGAATCATACCATCGCTCTTAAAGCCAACATTTAAAATTACATCAGCATCTGTTATATTAGTAACTATTGCTTTAATAATTTCTCCGTTTTCAATTTGGTTTAGCGTGTTGTCGTATAGTTTTTCTAAGTCTGCTTTTTGAGCATCTGTATATTGGTTAGCACCGTATTTACTTTGCGACCAATCAAATGCTTTAGCTTTTTCTTCTCTAGATGCTTGAATTTCGTTTTCGTAGTTGTCGTCACCATCTTCATCGTCATTGGTTTCAACTTTAGCTTTAGTTACAATAACAACATCATCGTCGTCATCGCCTTCTAAAACAACTACTTCTGTGTCTGTTTCCACTACATCATCGTCGTTTGCATCTTCAACTTCTTCAGTAGCTTCATCAGAAGTTAAATAAATGTCTTGTTTACCAAATTTTTCTGCTAGTAAAGCATAGAATACTACTCTTAGTTTGTTTCTGTGTCCAGAACCAAAAGTTTCTACTACTTCAGCAATGGCTTCATCTAAAGCTGGACTATCTTCCAAGCCAAGTTTACCAATTAAAAAATTTGTTTTTACGCGATTGAGTTCTTCTTTATCGCTAGAAGAAACTTTTTCTGCGTCTGCGTTGTAGATAGAAGGACCTAATCCTTTTGCTACTGCTGTTAAAAATTCTTTGCTAAGATTTGCACCGATTTCTTCGGCTACTTTTTGTGATTTCTCAATCACTTCATCAAATTTGCTCATACATTAAATAAAATTGTCTTGCGACAAAGTTTTAAAAGGTTAAAAAATAAATTCATTTCCATTTAAAAAATGGAATGCAAAGATAGTAATTAAATGATTGTAAACCAATAAAAAATAAAAATTCAATATTAATTTTTAGCTATGCAGTTGTGGTATAAATTGGTGTATTTATATAAGATTTAATATTCCAAAAGTTTCATCATATGGTTTGGAAATATCAATAATATCAAACCTTGGAGAAATTTGTTTTTTGAGCAATGTTAGAATATTATTAGTTCTTGAATCAGAAGTTACAAAGTATATTATTGTTTTGTCTAGATCTGCTTGTGCAAATAGCTTTGAATCATTTGGAATTATTGCTCTTGGAAAAAGTTTTTCACTATTAATCATATTTTCTTCAAAAATTACTTTTGCAAATTCTCCTGTTCTTTTGGCATGGTCTAAATTGAAAGGAATAATTTGCACATTTCTCAACGGTAATTCATCAATTTTACCTTTAACGCAATATTCTGCAATAGATATAGTTGATACCTTTAGTGTTATTTCATTTTCTAAGAAATATTTAAAATATCCTTTGGCGTTGTTATGTAATGGGTCAGTATCATTTAATAAACGAATGAAGAAACTGGTATCTAACAAAATGCTATGCTTCATATCCTCCTCTTAAATTGTTAATCCAATCGTTTGTATTGATACCTGTCCAGCTTTTTTTCGCTTTTTCTATTAATAAATCAAGATAGTTGGCGTCAAATTTAGGTTCGTAATCTATTAACTCAATTAAAGAAAGCGATTTTGTATCTATTTCTCCAGTCTCAGTATTTTGTTTTCCAAATGCTCTAACACCAAATTTTTTATATAGTAGATTTTGTTCTTGGTCTTCTAAGTAATCTTTTTCTGTTTCTATAGTTATTGAACCATAATCAGAAGTATCTATATGAATATTGGCTTTGCTTTTTCCACCAGCATTTGTAAGCATACCATAAAAATAAAATTCTGCATCTACCCATAAATTTTCTGTTCTAAAAAATTTTGTGTTTGGATTTATAGATAGTTCCACTTCTTTTTTTATAGATGTGCTAAATTCAAAATGATAATTTTTTTGTTGAGATAATTGTTGAATATTTTCAATTGCTCTAGCTGTTTTTAAGTCAAGAAAGTCAATTGAATTAGTTTCATATATTTGTCCTAAAATAGCACTAAAACCAATAATGTATTGCATTGGTGTTTTAAAAATGTGTTTAACAGAACCTTCTTTAATGTCATAAGTAATAAGTGGTCTATCTTTTTTATTATTTGGATATAATAAATCCTCCACATTTTGCAATATGTTTGCAATTTGTCGTATGTCATAATTATCAGGAGTTAAATCCATATTTCCTGATTTTCCAACAACTCGAATTTCTATTTCTCCAATTTTTTCCACAGAACAAATATATAAAAAATTAAGTTTATTTTATTTTTTACTTTTAAAGCGAATACCTTGAATAAGCTTTGTAGCTACACAGTTACTGTCTTTATTTGATAACGATTGGCTCTTTTAAATGTACCTAAATCGTTAAAACGAACACCGTTTTTTTTCATGCTTTCGTGTGCTCTTTTTCTGGTGATGTGTCGTATATAAAATGTTTCGTTTACTACAAAATGATGTATAGCATGTGTATGTCCGAAAAAGAAACAAAAGAATTGTAGTGGCAAAAATATTGGATGGTTTAACACTTGTGTTTGTTGTAGAATGTTTTGTGGTTCTACATCTCCAAAGTAATGCATGTTTGAAGTAATAAAATGTAAGCACAATTGTCGTAGTAAATTAGGCAATACTAAAATAGCTACAAATGGTTGTATCCAAATGAGTTGTTGGTGTAAAAAAGCTGGACTATGATAATTTAAATTGAAATGGTTGTTGGCGAATTGTACAATCAAATGTATTAAAAAAATATACCAAATTAAATGTGCTATAATTCCTACTGGCAACATAGCGTAAGTGCTGATGTATTTAAATCGTAGTGCTTGTGCTTTAGTAATGTGTCCTGCTTTTACTTCATTAATAATATCTTTTTTAATAGTTGTAGAACGCAATAATCCACCGAAAATTAAATCTGGTAGTTTTATCAATCGTAAAAAGTTCCATTTTTCGCCATTGGTAACGCCTCTTTCTTCTACATCGTGAAGTGTGCCAGAATATTTATGATGATGAAAATGTAAATCTCTTCGCAACCAAGGATTAATAGTTAATGGTCTTAAAATCCAAACGGTAAACAACATAAAATTATGTACGAGTTTGTTTTTTCTAAAGTACATCCAATGAATTAAATCGTGTTCTAATTCGTGTAAAATAGACATCCAAAAGGCATTGAATGGTACTAATATCCAAATAGATAGATTGCCTTTTATATACCAATAAGATGCTATAACTATCATTACAACAGATAATGAAAATATAGCAAATCCAATAGCATTTTGATTTTTTAATATAGGATATTGTTGCTTGATTTCTTTGTAAGATTGAGCAATATCTTTTCTAATTTGTACTATTTTCTGACTGTCGGTCATGCTACCATTTCGTTTATTTTTTGAATAGCTTTTTGATAGATGGTTTCAATTTGTTCTTCTAAAGTTATAAAAGAAGTATCAATTATCATAGCATCTTTTACTAAAGTTAACGGACTGTCTGCTCGTGTGGAATCAATATTATCTCTATGAATTAAGTTTTCTTTTATCTCGTTTAAGTCGTATAATTTGCCAGTTTTTTCTAAGAGTTCTTTTTGTCTTCGCTTTGTTCTAATATCGATATTGGCAGTCATAAAAAATTTGAGTTCTGCATTTGGCAATACCACAGAACCAATATCTCTACCATCCATTACCACACCTTTTTGTAGTGCCATAAGTTGTTGTTGTTCTACCATTTTTTTTCGTACAGCACTAATAGCACTTACTTCAGAAACCAAACTCGCCACTTCTGGTTGACGAATTTTTTGCTCTACATTTTTATTATTTAAAAGAAGTATTCTTTCTTTATCTATATTTTTAAATTTTAATTGTATGTTTTGCAATGCAGCTTCAATACTTTTACTATTAGCTATATCAATATTGTTTTCAATAAAATAAAGTGTAACGGCTCTGTACATTGCACCAGTATCTATATATATATAGTTTAATAATTTAGCAACTTCTATTGCTGTTGACGATTTGCCACAAGCAGAATATCCATCTATTGCAATATTAATGTTGCTCATACCATTTATTTTGCTTTGTTGCCAAATTCATCTAATTTAATTCGTAGCGTTAAATAGTGATCATTTCCTGCAGGATGATAAGCACCAAAACCATAATCTAATGCAAACTGCTTGATATTTAAACCAAGTCCAGCATTAATACCAGCGAAACCTTTTTTAGCAGTTGGTGCTAACTCTCTTCTTTTTAAATGATTGTATCCAAATCGAAGTCGTACAGGTTTGCCAGCTTCAATTTCAAATCCAACAATAACATGTCTAAATATATTATCTATAATCGTATTTTTATTTTTTGTATTGCTATTAAAAATATTATTATTGCTTTGTTCCTCGTAAGGAAATCGCAATTCCCAAGTTTGTAAATTATGCGCAGTGGTAATAATAGTTAATGGTAAATGTTTGAATCGTTTAGAAAAAGAAAAATCTAATTGATATGGTAATTTTTCTCTGCTCTGTTCTTTTAAATATTGTTTAAGTTGAAAGCCAGCATTGCGAAAAACAAAACAAGCACTCATATTTTTTTCTTGATTGATATATGCTAAACCAATATCTGTTGCAATACCAATGGCATTTTCTCCAGCTAAATTAGAGATTAAAAATTTAAGCGTAGCACCATAGTATAAATGATTCCAATGATGAGCTGTGCCAACTTGTAGATTAATATCTGAAGCTTTGACATTGCCTAGATAATTGCCTGCCATATCATAACTTTCCATTTTTCCGTAAGCAACATATTGTACACCATACAATAAAGTAGTTTTTATTTTTTTATGATAATGAGCATAACTCAAATTACCATTTTTAATACCATCAATAAAAAAGGCATTAGAAAAAGCAATTTGTTGATGTTGAGCAGAATCAATTAATAAAGGATTGCTAAATGCCAAACTATTATCTTGATTGTAAATTGGAACAATGCCACCACCTAATGCTTCTGCTCTTGCAGCCGTAGGAAATTTTAAATAAGCAAATGTAGCAGTTCCACCAATTTGTGCATTTGTTTTTTGTGATAAAAACAATGCAATTAATAGTAATAATATATACTTCGCTTGGTTCATGTTGCAAACAATGGTAAAAGTACTCATTCTTTTCAATTCAAAAAAGTGCTTAAAAAATTTGCTTTTAATAAAATTTATTGTTAATTTTACATTAACCCTATTTTAAGAAACAGAATAAAAACCCAAGTTCATGAGAAGAATTATTCTCTTTTTTTTGAGCGTCTTTATAATACACAGTAGTTTCGCTACAAGTGTTTATATAGATTTGCCACTGTATGTAAATACACCAATTTCAATCAATAACCTTAATTTGGAAATTGACTCTTTCGCTGAAATTGAAAATCAAAATACCATAAGTATAGATAAAAATTTAATTAACCATAAAGATAGTTTAGCATCTATTGGCAATATTAGTTTCGATGGTAATCAAACACAAACATTATATGGTAAACCAATTACTTTTGAAAAGCTGTTGCTGAACAAAACAGCTTCTACTTTAGAAGTAAATACTAATATTATTGTAGAAGATACGCTACAATTAAATAGTGGTATTGTTGATTTGAATTTTAGAACTTTAAATTTAGGTACTACTGCTTATATTTCGAATGAAACAGACGAGCATTACATTACTGGTTTTGGTAGTAAAATAATTACACAACGAAGTATTAATAATCCAACAGATGATAATATAGGTGGAATTGGTGCAACAATTACCAGTACTCAAAATTTAGGTTTAACTACTATAGAAAGAGTAAATATTAGTTTCACTATTTTCGGACTAACTTCTGCTAGTAGAAACTATAAAATTACACCAAGTAATAATAGTAGTTTAGATGCAACGCTAAAACTACAATATCTTACTAATGAATTAAATGGATTACAACAATCAACATTAGCAGTTTATCAATCTTTAGATAATGGTTCAAATTGGAGCTTATTAAGTACAAACCTAGATACTTTAAGCAATACAATTACTACTACATCAATGAATAGTTTTAAGATGTATACTTTTTCTGATTTTACAGCAACACCTTTACCAGTAGAATTAATTTCTTTTGATGCTAAGAATATAGACAATCAAAAAGCATTGTTACAATGGCAAACTGCATCAGAAATTAATAATGATTATTTTGAAATAGAAAGAGCATCAGATGATTTGAATTTTACTACAATCTCTGAGAAAATATTTAGTAAAGGAAATGGAAGTGAAACTCATAATTATGATTTTTATGATATGGAACCATTAAATGGAATTAATTATTATCGATTAAAACAAGTAGATTTAGATGGAAGTTTTGAGTATTCAGACATAAGAAAGGTAGCGTTTAACAGTGTAAATGAAGCCATATTCTCTTCAAAAGTGTTTCCTACAGTTATAAAAAGAGGAGAAAATTTAAACATTAGTACATCAGAGCTACAAAATCACACAAAATTTTTATATTTGTTTGCTGAGAATGGACAATTATTAGAGCAGGTTAACTTTAATGGTACTACATATAGTTATCCTATTGATCAAAATTTACAAAGTGGTGTATATTTTGTAAGTTTAAGTGATGGTAATCGACCGTTTTCAACAAATAAAATTATTATAACAGAATAAAAAATATTTATGAAAAAATTATTACTTACTACAATTAGTTTGCTTTGCTTTGTATTAACAAACGCACAAAGCATGGGTGTAAATACAAATACACCAGATGCATCTGCTATTTTAGATGTTTATGCTTCAGACAAAGGTTTCTTGCCTCCAAGAATGACTGCTCAAAAAAGAGATTCTATTGCTAGTCCAGCAGCTGGTCTAATGATTTTCTGTACTACTTCAAATTGCTTAAATTTTTACGATGGAACTGTATGGAAAGAACTTTGTGGCTCAACAGCTCCATTGGGTCACATATGCGGAGAACCATTTACTGATAGTAGAGATGGAGAAGTATATCAAACTGTATCTATTGGTGGTGTATGTTGGATGGCAGAAAATTTAAGATTTAATCCCGGTGCTAATGTTTGGGCTGGTGCCGATAGTACTCAGCCAGATTCTGTTGGGCTTTATTATAACTGGAATGGTGCTTCTCTAGGTAGTTTACCTCAAAATGGAATTCCAGGTACTATGAAAGGTGCTTGTCCTGTTGGTTGGCATGTACCAACTAAAGATGAATGGACTGCTTTAGAAACAGCAGTTGGTGGCAGTATTACAGGTGGTAATGCATTAAAAAGAGGAGACCAAGGCAGTAGTGGACAAACAAATGCTTCTGGTTTTAGTGGTTTGCTCGCTGGTTATTATGTTGCTGGCTATGGAATTCAACAATTTCATTCAAATGCATATTTTTGGTCAGCAACAGAGTATAACTCTGCTTATAATTATGGACGAACTTTATTTAATCCTGCATCTAGTTTTGCAGAAGTCTTTACAATAGCAAAAACACAATATTATTCACTAAGGTGTATTAAAGATTAGAATTAAGCCAAACAATAGTCCCAGTCTTTAAAAACTGGTTCAATATTATTTAATTTTAGTAGTGATACAATTTCTGCTAGTGTACGATTATCATTAACAGCAAACTGCTCTAAGTTATTTTGCTCTTGATAAGCACCTGGCGAAGTCTTACTACCAGCACTCATAGTAGTAATACCAAGTTCAAGTACTTCGTTTCTAAACTCAGGTCGCTCTCTTGTAGACAAAATAATATCTATATCAGGGAAACAAATTCTAAAAGCAATAATTATTTTTTTTAGTTCAAACTCAGTGATTGTACATGCTGGTTCAAATTCACCTTCAAAAGGTCTCAGTCTAGGAAAAGAAATAGAAAATCTACTTTGCCAATATTTTTTTTGTAGATAGTTGATGTGTAGAGCACAATCAATTAAATCATTTTGCCAATTATCATGCAAACCAATTAAAATACCTAAGCCAATTTTGTGAATGCCAGCATCTCCAATTCTATCTGGAGTATCTAATCGATACTCAAAATTTCTTTTTTTTCCTTTCGGATGAACTTTTAAATAAGTTTCTTTATTATAAGTTTCTTGATAGACTATAATAGTATGTACACCAGCATCTTTTAGTTGAATATAATCTTCTGTTTCTAAAGGTTGAACTTCAACAGAAATAATAGAGAAATATTTTTTTAAAATATAAATAGCTTTCAATAAATAAGCTAAACCAACTTCACTATTATCTTCACCAGTTACAATTAGTATGTGTTCAAAACCTTGTTGCTGTAAAACTCTTGCCTCTACTTCAATTTCTGTCGGATTTAATATTTTTCTAGCAATTTTATTATCCACACTAAATCCACAGTAAGTACAAACATTCTTACAAGTATTACTCAAATATAAAGGAGCAAACAATTGCATGGTATTACCAAAACGCATCTGTTTTATAGCATAGCTTTTTGCTTTATATTTATTAAGATATTCTTCATTCTCAATATTTAAGATATATTTAAAAGTATCAATAAGAATTTTGTTGTTATTGAACGCATCATTTAAGGAATTTATAATACTACTTTTTAACATTGCAAGTCTCTGATAGTCAAAATTGTGGATAAGTGCGAAGATATAATAAAAAGGCATAATTTGTACAAGAAACCTTAATATTAAATTTCCTAACAAGTGTTATTTTTTGCATAATTTTAGAACTATAAAACTTGGGTGTATGAAAAAAATTTACTTCTTTATTTTTATTTTATCAATTTACTCTCTTGGCTTTGGACAGGCAACATTGCCAGTTTCAACAACAACATTAGCAAAAGGTGCTCTTCCTACTGGTTTCTCTCATACAGGTTTAGGTTCTGACTATTCTGGCCCTAAATTAAAGTTTGATACACAAGGAGATGAGCTTGTTTTGTATTTTAATGGAACAGCTGGTGTGCTTACATTTGATTTAGGTGTAAATAATTCATTCACTGGAACCTTACCGACAGGATGTTCATTTACTGTTTATGAATCAAGTGATGGTATTTCTTATAGTGCATTATCAACATATGTAGCTGGAGATGCTTTGGGAACAAAGACTATTAGTGCTATAAGTGCTTCTACTAGTTATATAAAATGGGTGTATACTTTAAAACCTAGCGGTTCAAATATTGCCTTATATAATATTGGACTAACAGCAGGTTCTGCTTCTTCATGTTCTCTAACCGCTCTCGGTTTATCAAGTGTTACTTGTAATGATAATAGCACTACTGCTGTTGCTACAGATGATTATATTACATTCGATTTAAATCCAACTGGCTCAGGACTTGGTTCTAACTATAATGTATCCGTAAGTAGTGGAACAATTTCACCTACTAGTGGAACTTATGGTTCCGCAACTTCATTTACATTACAAAATGGCTCTGCAGGTGCAGGCAATGTAACAATAACTGTAACAGATGCTACTACAAGTTCTTGCAATGATAATGTAACAGTTACTGATCCAGGTTCTTGCTCTGCCAATGCTCCTTCTGTTTGTTTAACTGATGGATTTGAAGATGCAGATGGTTGGGCTAATCATGGAAGTGGAGTATGGACAGAAACAGCAAATGCAGGAACATATTCTGCTGATGGTATTTATGCAAGTACAGGTGCAAGTGCAAGAGGTGGTTCTGGAAGATATATTGGATTTAATGATGTAGGTGATTGGTTGGAATTACCACCTATCGATAATCCTAGTTCAATTAGTTATTGGGCTTCACTTAGCAGTACAGAATCTGTAACAAATGGAAACAGAATAATAATACAAGTATACAATGGCTCTTCTTGGGTTGATGTAATTGAGCATACTTGCACTAGCACTACTTATGTTCAATTTACGGCAAACCTTAGTGCTTACACAAGCCAAACAGGCGTTCGTATAAGGTTATATCGTTCAGCTGATGATAGATCTCACTATATTGATGATATAGAAGTTACTTGTGGTACACCTTGTACCGCACCTACAACTCAAGCAACTAATGTTAGTATTAATACTATTACAACAACTACTGCAAATATTAGTTGGACAAACGGAAATGGGAATAGAAGAATTGTAGTAGTTAAAGCAGGAAGTGCTGTTGCAGGAATACCTGCTAGTGGAACTTCGTATACTGCAAGTACTACATTTGGTACAGGTGGAACTATAGCAGCTGATGAATATGTAGTGTATGATGGTACTGGAACTTCGGTAGCTGTAAATGGTTTAGCTTGTAATACAGATTATTTCGTCCAAGTATTTGAATACAATACTGCTGATGATTGTTATTTAACTACGACGAGTACTAATAACCCAAATAGTTTTACAACTTTAGAAGCTGTAATTAATGCATCTGTAACTAGTATCACTGGTTTAAATTATGAACAAGGTAATGGTCCTTCTGCTACACAAACATTTTCTATAAGTGCTAGTAACTTATTTCCATTGTTAGGAAATATTACAATTACAGCACCAACTAACTTTAGCATTTCTACTGATGGTATAAGCTTTAGTTCATCTATTTCAGTACCTTATACATTAGGTAGTTTAGGATTAACTACCTATTATGTGCAATTAAATGCTGGTTTAAGTGCAGGTACTTATACTGGAGATATCAGTATTGATTATCCAGGTTTACCAACTGCTTGTGATGTTTCAGAAACTATCTCTTGTTCTGGAGAAGTTGCTGTTAGTGCTTGCGGTGACTTATATATATCAGAATATGTTTTTGGCTTAAACAATGATAAAGCGATAGAAGTATATAATCCAACAGCTTCTTCAATTAATTTAAGTGCTGGTAATTATGCTATCAGAATATATTATAACGGAAATATTACTTATTCTACATACGCTTTAAGTGGAACTATACCAGCATATGGAACATGGGTTTTAGCTCATAGTAGTGCTTCATTTGCAGGAACTTTGGCAGATCAAACCAATGGATCTTTAAATTTTAATGGAAATGATGTAGTTGCCTTGGTAAAAGGCAGTTTAATACTAGATATTTTTGGCAATATAGGTGAAGATCCAGGCACGGAATGGACAGGCGGAGGAAATACTACTTTAGATAATACTTTAGTTAGAATACCTACCATTCAAAAAGGAATTCAAGTAAATCCTGGTGGAACTGGTTTCCCAACTTTAGCAACAGAATGGATTAGTGTTGGCTTTAATGAAACAGATTACTTAGGGTATCATTGTTCTAATTGTTATAATACAAATACAATTGTAACACATAATATTACACTAAACGAATATTGTGTAACATCAGCTACATCTTCAAATATTGCAGTACCATTTTATACTTATGGTACATATAATGCAGGAAATATATTTACTGCACAATTATCTGATGCTAGTGGTAGTTTTACATCGCCTATTAATTTAGGTACTTTAAGTTTATCAGGAACTAGCGTTAGTGGAACAATTAATGGTATTATTCCTGCAGGAACAACATCTGGAACAGAATATAAAATAAGAGTGGTTGCTAGCAATCCATCTTCTACTTGTAATTATGCATTTAAAAATCCAATTACTATTTATTTAGCACCAGTTAATCCTACTTTAGTAACAGCATCATCTTCAGGCAGTGGTAGTATTCAAGTAACTTGGACTAATCCAGCTTGTTATGATGAAATGATGGTAGTAATGTGTACTGCTGCACCTGTTACTACTGTACCAAGTGGCGATGGTAGTAATTATGAAGTAGCTAATTCAGAATCATGTTTATCTAATGTGTGTGAAGAGGTAGTATATAAAAATACAGGAAATTCTATTACACTAAATGGTTTAGATAATGGTACAAGCTATTACTTTAAAGTCTTTACTAGAAAAGGAACAGAATGGAGTAGTGGTGTTGCTGTAAATGGAACTCCAACAGGTTCTACTACACTAGGTGCTGGTGAATTTGCTGTAATTGGTATGAACTCAAATGATAATGATTGTGGCGGCGGCGGCGGCGGTATAGATAATATTTATTTTGTGTCATTTAAAGATATTTATGCTGGTACTACTATAGATATTACAGATAATGGTTGGAGTAATTGCACTGCTGGCAAATTTAATAATACAGAAGGGTTTTATAGAGTTACTTATACTGGAGCAACTATACCTGCCGGTACTGTTATAAAATGGGTAATTCCTCCTTCTGGAACACCAACAACATTAGCTACAAATTGGAATGTGACAGATTTGGGAAGTAATACTATAAATACTAACTCTGGAGGAGATCAATTATTATTTATGCAAGGTGGTATTTGGGATAATGGAACACCAAACAATCATGATGCTACCTATACTGGAGGTAGATATTTGTTTGCATTTAATACTAAAACAAGTTGGGGTGCTGCACCAGATTGTGGTTCTACTCCTAATCGTTCACAGTTTTCTGAACTACCAGATGGTTTGGGATGTTATAATCAAACACCAGCTACAGGTGCTACAGACTTTTTCTTATATACTGGAGCAGTAACTACAACAGATAAATATTCATGGTTAGATAGATTATTAAATACCTCTAACTGGACAGCTTATTCTGATTGCTCTAACTTTAATACTGCATTAACTGCAATTCCATCTGCTTTGCCAATAGATAATTCGTCTATTGTAAATACATGGACAGGTGCGGCTGATGATAACTGGTTTAATTGTGAGAACTGGTCTGCGAATTTAGTGCCTAATCAAAGTGTAAATGTTACCATTCCAAATACTACAAATAAACCTAATATTAGTGCAGCAGCTGTATACTCAGATCAATTTTTTGATGTAGCTAACTGCAAGAATTTAACTATTCAAAATGGTGCAATTGTAAAAGTTGAAAATAATGCTACTAACAAATTAGTTATTAGTGGTAACTTAATAATAAACAGTGGTGGTCAGTTAGATGCAGATGGTGGTGGAACTGAAGATGGTACGATTGCTATTGCTGGAGATTGGACAAATAACAATGGTGCTAATGGTTTCTTACAAGGAAAATCAACAGTTTCATTTAATGGTGCTTCTACTCAAAACTTAACAATAAGTATTGCTTTAGAATCATTCTATAATTTAACTATTAAAAAGACAGCACAAACATATTTAAATTTAAATGATAATATTGAAGTTGCCAATACAGGTGTATTAAACTTTGCTTGTGGTGGAATTATTAAAACAAATGCATACAAGGTTACAGTAAATAATCCTAGTATTATCAATGCTATAAAAGGTTACGAAACACCAAATACTACAGGTACTTATGTAAACGATAAATATGTTTTCGGTAATTTAGAGCGAAATATTAATACCACAGGGAATTATGATTTTCCAGTTGGCGATGCTGTTGCTGGCGAAGCATACAATCCGGTAATTTTAAATATTGCTTCTGGTAGTGGTTATGCAACTGCTAAATTTGTAGCAGGAGATCCAGGAGTTATTACAGTACCTTTTACAGAAGTTACTTGTAGTGGTGCAACTAACTTTGTAGAATATACAGATATGACTGGCGAAGGTTGGTGGAATTTTGTAAGTTCTACAGGAACAACTTTCTCGTATGATATTTATTTACATCCAAATGCATTGAATGCAAATACATATCCAAATGATGATGTAGCTGGATATAAAAATAATTATAGAGCTTTAAAAGCAACTACAGGAACTGGTGGAGGAACTTGGCCTCCAAGTGCTGCATTTGGTGGAGATAATTGTATTGTTTCTAATAATTACTACGAAATTATTGGTGCTGGTTATAGTGGATTTTCTGATTTTGCTCCAGGTGGTGGAAGTGGAAATACTACTGCTTTACCTGTTGAGTTATTGAGTTTTTCTGCAAATTGTAATAATGATGGTGCTGTTACATTAAATTGGTCTACTGCTTCAGAAATTAATAGTGATAAATTTATTGTAGAAAAATCTACAGACGGAATTCACTTTGAAACGCTAACAACAGTTCATGCTGCTGGATTTTCTACTGAAGTTTTAAACTATAGTTATATTGATAATGATGCATTAGATATGCAATACTATCGATTGAAGCAAATAGATTTTGATGGCACTGTACATACTTTTAATATTACGCTGGCTAAGTGTGGTAACTATGTTGATGGAGCAGAAATTTACTATCAATCTGGAGTTGGTATTCATGCCAATATTCAAAATGGAAGAACTGAGCTAATGCGTTTTGAATTGTATCAACTAGATGGTAAGTTACTATTTAATGACGATAGACAAATTCAACAAGGATATAATGCTATTTTACTTGATGATGTTGTTAATCAATTAGCAGAAGGTGTTTATGTTTTTAGAATAGTTGGCGAACACAAAACTTATACTGAAAAATTGTATATTAAGTAATACACTTGTCTACAGCAATGATAAAGATTGACCCAATAATTGCAGTTAAAGATGTAAATAAGAGTGCGGAATGGTATCAGTTGATTTTTGGTTGTAAGAGAACTCACGGTGGAGATAATTTTGCAGTATTAGTTGATGAAAACAATGAAGTATTAATTTGTCTTCATAAATGGGAAGCACACGAACATCCAACTATGCAAAATGCTAATATTGAGGTCGGAAATGGATTAATTCTTTACTATAAAACAGATAATTTAGAGCATATCTATCAAAATATTAAGCAAATGAATTATCTAATAGAAGAAGAAATGCATACGAACTCAAACTCATCAAAAAGAGAATTTTCAATTAGAGATTTAGATGGATATTATTTGATGATTACAGAATATCATGACTACGAAGGTTAATAATTTATAGTGCTATCTGCTTAATAATTTTTCCATCTATCTTATTAATAATAAGTATGAGATTGTTATTGGTTTGAATAATCAACTGTTGATTAGTAGTGCTTATATTTAAGTTGTTGTAACTTTCTTCTACACTAAATTTATCAAAACTATTGTCGGTTATTTTCCATAATAGTTTACCATTTGTATTATATAAGTATAAATAATTATTTTCAAACAATAAAATATTACTTAAATCACTATACAAATAAGTAGTTTGCTTGCTAATGCCATTTAGTGCATTTATTTTTTTTATATCAACTACTTGAAGTGAGTTCCAAAGCCAATTCTTTTCATCTTCTAGTAAAATGTGCATGTCTTCAGTACTAATAGGTTTTACAAAAATTTTAGGCAACTGTTTTTGAGTGATTAAATATAAATTCTGCTGGTAAACGAAGTATTGCTTATTAAAACTCCAACTACTGTTGTTTTTAGCATCTTGTTTTTGTTGTTGAAACTGATCTGGCGTAAGCAATATATTTTCACTAGGAAAGAATAAAAACTGTTTATATTCTTCATTACTTAAAGCAATACTAGGATACAAATAACTTTTTTCAGCAGTAGCAATATTTGATATGTCAGTGAATTTTTTAGATAATATACCATTGTTATATGCTATTAATTTACTTTTTTTATTAATTATGCTAAAGTTCTTTTTCTTGAGAATGAGTACTACGAAATTGTCTAGCAAATAAAAATCGATCATACTCACTTCGGTATTGACTTGATTAATTGGAGTACTTTTTTTGATTTTATTATCAATATCTAAAATATCTATTTGATAATTAATGATGCTATTTTTTTCATCAGCAATTAGTTTCCAAATCTCAATTTCATTCTGATTAACAACAGCCAATTGTTTTAATGCTGTTCGTTGATTGGCATTAATATCTGTAGTAATAATGTTATTTGGTGTTTCTTGAGCAATGTATTCTTGCAATGCTGCTTCTTTATCAAATGGTTTAATAGAGTAATACAAATAAGCGATTAATCCAGCAATACAAACTACTGAAAACAAAAAATATTTAACTGAATTTTTTTGATTGGTATCAGTCATACATTATTAAGATTATTAGTATTCATTTAGAACTTAGAACAAAATAAGTTAAAAATCACAATTTCTACGATTTCTTTTTCCGTCCTTCCTGCGAAAGCAGGAAACTACTTTAGTAAGATTCTAGATAAATTTCTTCGTGTTACTCCAAAATTTTCTAGAATGACGCTTAAATATAAATTATAAAATAAAATCGAGTGGACTACTAGCACTAGCTAAATCAGTTTGGGCAGCCAAACCGGCTTCAAAACCTAGTCGACCAGCTTCTACAGCCATTCTAAAAGCATTTGCCATATCTACTGGATTTTTAGCAATAGCAATTGCAGTATTTACTAGTACAGCATCAGCACCAATTTCCATAGCTTGAGCGGCATGAGATGGCGTACCTAATCCAGCATCAATAATTACAGGAACAGTACTTTCTGCTATAATAATTTTTAGAAAATCTATACTTGACAAACCTTTGTTTGTGCCAATTGGAGCAGCCAAAGGCATTACGGCTTGTACACCTACATCTTCTAGGCGTTTACACAACACAGGATCAGCATGAATATATGGTAGCACTATGAAATCATCTTTAACCAATTGCTCAGTTGCTTTTAGTGTTTCCATGGCATCTGGCATTAAATATCTTGGATCTGGATGAATTTCGAGTTTTATCCAATTGGTTTGTAGTGCTTCTCTAGCAGCATGAGCAGCAAAAATAGCTTCTTTGGCATTTCTAACACCACTAGTATTTGGCAAAAGATTGACTTTAGTTTGCTTTAGGTAACTCAAAATATTATCCGACTGATTTTTTAAATCAACTCGTTTAAGTGCCATAGTTACTAACTCGGTTTGAGCAACTGTAACAGCATTTTGCATTAACTGTGGTGATGCAAACTTACCAGTACCTAAGAGCAATCTAGAAGAAAAAACTTTGTTGGCAATAACCAAATTAGACATATTGCAAAAGTAAAAGAAATAAGTTAAACTCAATTACTTTTTCTTGTGAGGTGCATTTAGTTCTTTTTGTATATAATCTGATTAATTATTGTGTTGATATTTTCTCCAATTACTTTTCCAAGTCTTAATCCTTCATTATTAGAAAACTGATAATGTACACCACCATAAAGTCGAGATTTTGTAACTTCAATAGCATAATCATCAAATGAATTTATTTTTTTTACTGGGAATCCAAATTTCTCTCTTGAGAAATCATAAAAAATAATATTCTCTAAATTTAATTTTAATATAGTTGCATTTGCAGAAGTTTGTGTAGAATGACATGATGGATATTCTGGAAATGGTGGTGTTGGAATTAAGGCGTTCCAAGTAGAATCAATATATTTTTGAATATAAGTAACTGGTCTTAGTAGATTATAATGATATTTATTTTTAAAGCAATTAATAAAAGCATCATTTAAGGCAATACTCGATTTAAGCAATATAATTATTCGGTCTTTATAACCTATATTTTGTTGTTCTGTTGCTTGATTTGCAATTGCAAGAGAATGACATGCTGGTGTTGTAGCAAAATCATCTGACCAAAATTTAGCAATATCTATTTGTTCTTTAGTATTTATCTTTGATTGATTATATACATTGTATACTTCTTTATAAAAAGTAGAAGAAGTATCTGTACTAAATAAAAATGGCGGTTTTGATAGTTTTAAATTATTTTCATTTCCTCCTTTAGAGTTATGACAAGAAATACATTTTTCTTTAAAAATTTTCATTCCTTTATCATAATATTCATTATTTTTGGATGAAGTAAAACTGCAAAGTAAAATGCATATGACTAAAAACTTATACACTTTCATAGAAAGGACAATATTATTTACTAAGTTAAACAATATTATTTACTTCTTAACCTTCACTTTCTTTTTTTTTCCAAATACTGTTTTTTCTAAGACTAACATAAAATTTTATATAAAAAGTACTAAGGAATGTGAAATATCTATATTTACTTCTAATCATAGTTTTAATTATGAGCTATATAAAACACTTAATTTGAATAAAAAAGGAAAAATTACGGTTGAAGATAACAACTTTTATGATATAATGTTTAAGATAGATAACAAAAGTTACACTATATCATGTATAAGTGATGGATTTGATTTAGTGTATAATATAGATGCCGCAGATTTTTATAATACAGTACATCTCAAAACAATGAGTCTTCAAAATATTACATTGTTTAATGAATTTATATTGCTTAATAAATATTTAAGTTTAAAAGATAATATAGAAACTAAAGCTATAGAAGTTAAGATACATAAATTAAGACAAGAATATGTTAATGAAAATAGAAAAGATATACTTACTACTATTTATGGCTTCTATTCACTATCAGATTCCCTTGCTTATTATTGGCTAGGTAGAAGTATTTCATTTAAAAGTAATGATTTTAATACAAAATATTATACCAGTAAATCATTATTAAATAATGATAATTTATATAAATTTCCATTGTTCTATGCTGCTATCAGACAAATGGTTAAAAATACAAGTTTTAAACCCGTAAATTTGTATAATACGCTAGATACCATTTTATCTCAAAATAAAGTTAATGAATATATTGTAGATCAGTTACTAGACGAATCCGATAGAGTAGAGATAAGTTCTATTCTTAAAAAATTAAAACTGAAATATTGTAATACCAATACAGTATCTGAAAGTTTATTAAAGTTAAAGGCTTATCAGAATAATGTACTACAACTATATGATATTGCGCCTAATTTTTCAGTAAGAGATACCAATTTTAATTCAATTAGTCTATATGATGTTTGTTCTAAGAATGACTTTACTCTTTTATTATTTTGGAAATCAACAGGAAATGATTATTGGAAAGTGATAAACCTGCTAAAAGGTCAATTAAAAGAGGTATTAGATAATTATAATGTAAAAGTATTTCTAGTAAACTTAGATGAAAATAGAGAAACATTCATTAATACAAGCAGAGTAATTAATGAAAAAGAATGGATACTGTCAAATGATAGGTTATTTGATGTTACAATTGAAAATCAATATCTATTACAAGAAGCTAAACCATGGATTTTTGTACTTAATAAAAATGCTCAAATTATTGCTACAAGATTCTTTAATTTTGATTTAATAGAAGAAAGTATTCTGTATTATTTGAACCATTCAGAACAAATAAGCAAATGGAAATAATAAAATCTTATCTAAAGAATTTAGAAGGTCTGGATTCAAGATCTTTATCTTTATTTAGGATTTTATTTGGATTATTTTTGCTTATTAATTTTATTCAATTTAAAGTTATACCAATTAATGATTTTTATATGCCAGTTGGTGGTATTTTTGATTTAGAATATTTTCATTCAGATAAAACTGAGTATGTATGGTCTATACTATCATTTTTTAATACTAATTTTTTATTTATAGGTTTTACAATACTTACAATTTTATTTATTTTATTATTTATTGCAGGATTTTATATTAGATTAGTAAGTATTATTCTTTTTATTTTATTATGGTCTTGGAACCAAAGATTTTATATGTTAGAAATGGGTTGGGAAAGATACGGTCTTATGTTACTCTTTTGCTCCATTTTTTTAAAATTAGATTGCCATTTTACTTTTCGTAAATCTAACATATCTGTTAAAAATGCTTTTAACTTTTTAGATTTTGGAGTTCTTGTTTTGTTGGTCCAGGTTGGATTTATCTATTTTTTTACTTCAATATCCAAAAATGGAGACTTATGGTTATATGGAGAAGCTGTTAAATATTTGGCATCAGATTTCGTATTGGTTACTAAAAATGCACAATTTATATTAGATTATTTCTACTTGTCTAAATTTTTAACATATCTAACACTAATTATTGAATTTAGTATTATTTTTTTAATTTTTATACCTTCTAAATACAATAAATATGTAAGGATATTAGTTCCTATTTTTATATTAGGTTTGCATTTTTCAATACACTTAGTTGCACATATAGGTAATTTCTATTTAATTGCTATTGCTTTATTTTTCTTATTTATTCCTTCATTTATTTGGGACATGATACTAAAGTCAAATGCAGAATATGTAAAATTTAATTATAATAAAAAGTATATGTACTATATTTATTTTTTAGTATCATTTTTATTTATAACTAATGCATTTAATCGAAATGTATTGCGAATAATCGAAAAAGATACAGTCTTAGCCAATAATTTAAAAAAACTAAAATTAGATAAAATACTATCAAAAGTAACCATACCTAAATTCGATGTTTCTCCAATCTTTAACCAAGGATGGTCATATTATTCTCCAAATCCAAATGTTATCTCAGGAGTATATACAGTAGAATTGATAAAAGATAGTACTTATTATCAAATATATCCTAAAGAACAATTACAGTTAATACCGTTTAAAAATGTATATAAAAATAAACTTGAATTATATTTCCTATTAAAGTCCAGTTATATTAATACTAAAGGATATAAAAATCTAAGAGCTTATTGGGCAAAAAAAAGATATAAACAATATTATAATTATAAGAATTATTATGATGTAATATATTTAAAATATAACTATTGTAATTTATCTACAGTTAAAGATTTATATAACATAAAAATAGAATCAAAAATAGAATCAAAAATAAACCTAAATGAATAAATTTTTAAATTATATAAATAAATTTAGTTATAAATTAAATACATTAGAATCGCCTAACCAAATGGGTATTCTTCGTTTTGCATTTGGTTTTATATTATTGTTTGAAGCAATAAGAATATTTAAAACAATTAATCTATATTTTTATAGTTATGAAGTTGCATTTAGATTACCATTTACTAACTGGTTACCTTTATTCCCTGAGCCAGTTTCTAATTTAATAGCTTCTCTTATGATAATAGCTTCTGTTTTTATTATAATTGGACTTTATTACAGACTTGCAATCTGTTTCTACACGCTATCATATGCCTATTTTTTCTTTATAGATATGGCATTCTATAATAATCATTATTATTTGATTCTATTACTCTGTTTTATTTTCTTATTTATAAACGCAGACTATGCTTACTCTTTAAAGCTAATGCTCTTTCCCTCAAAATCCAAACTACAAATTCCTAATTGGAATTATATAATATTAAAATTTATTATTTTTTGGGTATATTTTTGCGCAGGACTTGTAAAATTAAACACAGAATGGCTTTCTGGAGATGTGATGAGAAGTTCTCTGTTATACAGTAATGATTATACTTATTTTAAAGATATGAATATAGATTTTGCTACTAACCTCTTAACCTATTTTGGACTGATATTTGACTTATCTGTGGGATTCTTATTATTGAACAATAAAACTAGAAAATATGCAATAATACCTATACTTATATTCCATATAACAAATATGTTTTCTTTAAAAATTGGTATCTTCCCGTATTCTATGATAATTTTTACTATTATTTTTATTCCTCCTAACAATTTTACTAAACCTATCTTTAATAAAATACAAAATATATTATCCCATTCTAAATTTTGTATAGAAGAAGTAAACTATAACCAACAATACAAAAAAAATGCCTATAAACTTGTTTATCTTTTTATACTAATTAATTTACTATTACCGTTCAGACATTATCTAATCAAAGGAAATGTCGATTGGACTGGAGAAGGTGTTAACTTTGCTTGGAGAATGAAGTCAAATCTGAAATTTGCAACTAGATATGATATTTTTATGTATGATAAGCAAACTAAACAAGAAATAAAATCGTCTCTTAATATCCATGACTTTCATATAAGAACATCAATTCGCCAGCCAATTTACTTTATTCAAATTAAAGATTATTTACTTAAAAAAAACAATAGAAATAGTGAAAATACAGAAGTTCTTATTAAAGTCTGCTGTAAATTTAATATGCACGAACCTCAATATTTAATAGACACTTCTTTAGATATATCTGGGCTTAAAGCAAATTCTTTTAAGCATAATTTTTTCATAAACTAATTAACTCTTTTTTAACATCTTATTTGTAACTTTTAAGTTAATTTCGTATTAAAATAACAATATGAACACATTTTTACTAAAAAAATACTTATTTCTTATTGCTTTTTTCTGTTTGATTGTGCACAATTTAGCAGCAGCAGAGAGTAAAGAAAATCTCATTAAAGGTGTTGTAAAGCATAATCTTTCTCAGATTACAAATTCTGATCAACAAAAGAGCACAGATTTTACCAATTTGTTTCAAGGTGAAATGGAAAAACTTATAGCTAATTTTGATAATCAAAAACTAGATTTAAAAGATGCTTTGCTTTATTACAAATTCTTGTTGAATGATATAGGTTTGAACGATGAAAAGAATAAAAAATTCTTTCAAATTATTTTGTCAGCTTTAATAGACTATGATAATAATTTTGATAAAAAACTATACGCATTGTCTAGACAGGAATTTATTGATATTGTGAACGCTTATGTTGTTCCTAACATTTTTAGCTCTTATGATTTAATAAATCTGTCAGAGCAAGAAGTCCAAATACTAATTGATGAAAAGTTTACACAACTGGTAGAAAAATCAGTAAATAGAGACCTAATTGTTACAACCTCAAATATTAAATTTTAGTGTATGAAAATATTATACATTCCTTCTTGCCTTTCTGTTTTATTTAAGAAAGAAAAAACTATAAAAACTATATCTGTTTTTTTTGTGTTATTCTGTTGTTTTCAAACTTCTGTTTTTGCACAGGTAACAATTTCTACCAGTACCTCAGATCTTCAAAAATCATGTAATGGTTGTAGTGATGGTTTTTTGGGTAGCGGAGCCGATCCTAATAGCGATGTCAATTTCTCTGTAACTGGAACCATACATTGTCCAACTAGTGGTACCTTTAGGTTAAGAGCGTGTGACGATGATGATTATGGTGGTTGTGGAGGAGCATTAGATGATTGCGTAGCTTCAAATTCTACTACATATACTATTACTTATTCCGGTTGTTCTCCTTGTTCTGGTAATGATTTTGCAGTGAGATATCCGCCGGCATCTGGTCAGTGTGGAGCCAGAATAGATTGGTCGGTAACAAGATCTGGTTCTTTTGCTGCTAACTTAGCAACACCCAATAATACTTGTGCCAATGCTTTTAGTATGGGTACAAATGGCTCTGGGACAAGAATAGATCATCATACAGCAGAATGTCATTCTCCGCTATGGTATGTCTATACTTTAACAGATGCTAATTTATCATATATCGAATTTGATATAACGCATGAAGCTTGGGATGGAGGAATGAGTGAAGATGAAGTCCGCTTTGGTAGTTGTACAGGGTGTACTATGTCTGATGATGGAGGTGTAGGTGTTTGGCGTATTGATAATCCCAAACCTGGAACCTATTACATTAGGGGTAGTATTGGTTTTGCAGCACCTACCAATCCAGAATATTTTGATGTGGTCGTAACTAAAGGAGCTACAGTAACTAGGCCTGCAAATGATAATATATGTGGTGCAACGGTGGCACATGCTGGGTTCAATTATAATTCCTCAGACTTTACAATTACTGGAGTATCTACTCAATATGCTTCGAGTGAAGATGTCTGTAACACCAATGAGCCTAATAATGACAATGAATTATCCGTGTGGTGGAAATTTACGACAGGAGCAAACCCTCCAGCTAAGATAACATTTAATCCAAATGGTACTGGTGCAGATTGTGCTGGTCAAATGTGGTTATACAGTGGAGCTCCAACTGGAGCTTGTACGGGTTCTGCTTTTTCAAACTACGCAACTTCTACTAACTTTAATGGTCTATCCTTAATTGATTATACGGAAACAGGAGGAAATGTTGTATTAAGTTGTCCTTCGCCAAATACAACATATTATATCCAAGGACAAGTGGGCTGTGCTGTTTCTGCAGATTGGGGAACAATATCTATAGCCGTAGATGGAAATGGAGCACCTAAAATGCCAAATGATCTTTGTGCAGGTGCAATAAACCTTGGTATTTTAACAGCTGGTGGTACTATAGGAGATGCTACAGGTGCTAACAAATGGAATAACTTTTGTGCAACTACTACAGGAGATCCCAATCCTAATTGGACAGTTGCTGGTATAGGCACAAGTCCTTATCAAACAGTATGGTTTAAATTCAATTCTGGTGCTGTAGGGAGAAATGTAACAATTGAGGCCTATAACGATCCAGGAAATCATGGAGATTGGATAGACCTTAAATTAGCTTTATATGGTGGCACTTGTGGTGCTTTAACACTGATAGATAAAGATTATGATCCAGGAATACCTGCAACTGGTGCATTATACGGTGAGGTAATGGAGGATGATTATTGCCTTACTCCAAATACAGATTATTATGTATTAGTTAGTGGTAGTAATGTTGAATCTATAACAGGTTCAACAAAAGAAGGGTTCTTTGGTTTAACAGTAAAAGACAATGGTCCTTATCCATCAAATGATTTAATCTGTGGAGCTAAATCTTTACCAGTTCAAACGCAGTATACATATAATAGTACTCAACTTACAAATGAAAATAACACTAGAGGAACTTATTGTTTTGAACCCGATCCAGATTGGACAGGAGAATTAGGAAGAGATAATGATCATGGTGTATGGTATTATTTTGGTCAGGTGCCAGGCAGAACAATAGTGGTAGATGCAAATGATATTGGTAGCGATGATATTAACATTCAAATGACACTATATTCTTCTACAACAGCAAAAGGGGCTTGTACAACACCAGCATCTTCTCCTTCATTAACAGAAGTTCAAAAAGAGTTTAATATTGCATCTGGTAACGAAGATGCTTATTTTAATTGCTTAAATCCTAACCTTTATTATTGGCTACTAGTAGATGGAGCAGATGTTTCAGGTACAGGTGCATTGTCTGCATTAGAAGAAGGAGATTTTTCTATAAGAGCTTGGTTTCCAGAAGAAGGAGAAACTAACGCTTGTAATGCAGAAGATTTAGGAGCAATACCTTTGGGTGGCTCTAGAACTATTCTAAATTTATCTAATATTTGTGGAGCAAGCTCAATTGCTAATTTTACACCACCATCTACTTGGGGTTTCGATAAAGCAGTGGTCTATAAATTTACAACGCCTCCAGCTTCTGCTGGTGTTACAGATGCCAGTGTTAAGATTGAGGCATTTACAAATCCTTATTATCCTAGTCAAATGAATGATTTTCTAGAAAATGTCAATTTAGCTGGTGATGATATAGATTTACAATTGGCAGTTTATTCGGCAGGTGCTTGTGGTGCTACACATAATGCTATTGCTAGTAATTATGATCCTACTAATGTTAATGTTTCTGCTGGTTCTGATGAGTCTGTTATTGCTAACTGTTTAACGCCTAATACAGTTTACTATTTAGTGGTAGATGGTGGTGTAAATACTAATGGTTATTACGACATAAAAATGTCAGACTATGGTAAACATACTACCAACGATTTCTTATACCAAGCTACAGATATTTCTGGTACTTATAGTGCTCCTTGGACAAATTGTAATAGCAATACCATAGTAACACTTACAGGACAAAATAACTATTGTGCTACAAATAACAATGATTTTCCAGCTTATTTAACACCACCAGGCAGACCTTCTTCTTGGGATGAGTTAAACTCGGTAGTGTGGTACAAATTTAAAGCACCTAAGTCTGGTAAACTACAAATAAGAGCTAAAAATACAGTATCAGATGTACTGCCACCTTATGATGAGCCAGAAATTGACATCCAATTAGCAGTCTTCCAATTACCTGGTGGTTATCAAGGAGCATTAAATGCATCTACCTTAGTAGCTAATAAAGAAAGGTTAATTTTATTAGCAGATGATTTTGATGGAGTATTACATGATGAAGATTTGGATGTAGATTGTTTGCAACCAGACTCTATTTATTATCTAGCAGTAGATGGTAGCTCATATACAGGTTGTCCTACTTGTCAAAGAGGAGAGTTTTATTTAGAACTAGAAGCAGATCCAAGAGACAGTCCTGCATCTAATGAATTGCCATGTGAGGCCATTCCATTAGGTCAGCCAATTCAAGGGTCTAAAATTGTGGGTACTAAAACTGGTGTTGGTGGTACAAATAGTATTCCAACTACAGGTTATGGTGCTTTGCATAATGTGCCAAGGTCTGCTGTTTGTATGAGAGCAGAAAATAATTTCTGTAAAGGTACAGCAGGTGAGCCAGCTGTAGCAGGAGGAACTTTCCTTACAGATTTCTCACCAGACCAAACAGTTTGGTATCAATTCCAAGCTCCAGCAACTGGCGAAATTTTAATTAAAGCACATAATGATCCAAGCTCAGTTGGCGATCAAATAGATTTACAATTAGCTGTTTATGAATCTTCTGATAATACATGTTCAGGTATTTTAGTGCCAATTAAGGCAGAGTATAATATTGGTCCTTTTAGCGAGGATTTAACCGTTAAATGTTTAGAACCAAATAAAAATTATTGGTTAATGGTAGATGGCTCTGCTATTAATGTACAAGGTTATTTCGAAGTTAGTATTGAAGCAGTTACAGCAACAGAGTCTGGTCCTGCTAATGATGATATTTGTAATGCAACACCAGTAGCTTATCCTGGAAGTATAGGTGCAACAACTACTGTTAATAGTCAAACTAACCGTTGTGCAACCATACAATCTGGTGTTTACCCAGATCCAACTACTTTCTCAACAGATGCAGATGTTTGGTACAGTTTTACTACTCCAAATACAGCAGCTCCACATGCAGTAGAAGTAGAAGTTACGAGCGGTTTACCTTGGCCATTTGGCGATGCAATGGATCCTCAAATTGCCTTATATAAAAGAGTAGGTACTTGTCCGTCTGCTACATTTGAATTAGTCGATGATGGCTATAGTGCTTTGGGTTTACCTTTCTACGAATCTTTTGAATTCCATTGTTTAGAACAAAATACTACCTATTATCTAATGGTAGATGGTAGTGGCTTAAATGAGCAAGGTAATTTTAAAGTAGATATTACAAGAATTAATCCACATCCTTTACCAACTAACGATGATATTTGTCAAGTAGGTACAACACCTGCAAATGGATATTTAGGTGTTTTAGGTGGCAGTACGGGCAATAAAATTGGCAACACTTCTACTAATTGGCATAACTTCTGTGCTGATGTAGAAACTAATGAGGATAATTTAATGACAGATGGAAACTATGCCTTAGATCAAACAGTCTGGTTCCATTTTAAAACACCAAATATTGCCAATAATATAGATGTAGAAATTAGAGCATTAAATGATCCTAATAATGTGGGCGATCAAATAGATTTACAAATGTTATTAGTACAAGGCAATCCAAGTTGTCCATTTTCAACATCAACATTTGATGGTTTATCGGCTATAGAATCTGATGATCCACTTTTAACATTTAACTCTACTATTAATACATGTTTGCCTCCTAATACAGACTTCTATATTCAAGTAGATGGTAGTGGTTTAAATACACAAGGTTATTTTACATTAGAAATAGAAAATATGGGTACAGCTTCGGCTCCTGCTAATGATAATATTTGTAATGCTAAATTATTGCCTGCTTCAGGAACAATTACTGGTAGTTATACAGGTTATCCAAATGATAATAATATTTGTGCCACTTTAGAAAATTTTGAAGTACAACAAGATCCAGGTGGTATTCAAAGATCTGTTTGGTATAAATTTGTTGCTCCAGCTTCTGCTGATGTTTCAGTTGAAGTTGCTGGAAATTCATGGGTGCCATTTACAACTAATTACTTCTTACCAGATGTAACCATTTGGGAACTTTCTGATGATACATATGCAAGTATAGATAATACTATAGCTGGTTGTCCAAATCCAAGTGCAGCAAACTGGAGTAAATTACAATATAACGATTATCAAGTTATACCAAATTCTTTAGCAAATGGTTTATATCCAACAGTAGTGTTAACGCCTTTGTGTTTAAAACCTGGTTATACATATTATGTACAAGTAGATGGCGTTGCTGGTATTGGTTTAGATGGTTATTTTGAAATTAATATTAAAGACAATCAAACACCATATACTGCTCCAACTAATAACGAAGCAGCTACAGCAGCAACAGTGCCTATAAGTACCACTACTTGTCAATATGGCAATGGAACATGGCAAGGAGCATATTCGTTTGGTAATAATCCAACATGGTCAAATCCAAATTTAATTGGTATTGCTAATGCATCAGGTATTCCTGCATGTACACAAAATTGTGGCGATGTTTGGTATAAATTCCAAGTTCCACCTGCTTGTGGTAATAATACAAAAACCTTTATTAAAATAGAAGGAGATGACGAGTTTAATCTTGATTTGAATGGATATCCAGAATTAGCTATTGCTGCTTATAGTGGTCCATCTTCTGGTTCAACAGCTAATTTAACTTACTTAAAATGTAGTGTTGGTGGAGGTACAGATCCAGACTTTTCCATAAGTGCAAATCCTGGTGATTATATTTATTTACAAATTTGGGATTTAGCAGGTAATGAACAAGATAAAACATTTAAACTTTGTGTTTCTGAACAAAAAAGTGCTGACGATTGTGTTGATGCAACAGATATGACTTTAGATGTTCCTTATTGTTGGAGTGTAGAATCTAATGGAGGAGAAACTCCAAATAGTGCAGTTCCTGGTTCTGGTCTAAATACATGCTTTGGAGATGGTATGCCAGAACACTCTTCTTATTTTAAATTTACAACAGCAGCAGCAGCAGATTTCTGCGATGATTATTATATTTATATCAATACAGATGCTTTGGCTAGAGATTTATCTAATCCTGCTGTAAATGATGCTTGTTTGAGTGCTATTCCTTCTATAAGCTTTAATTTATCGCTTTATAAACTAGTTGGCACACCTTGTACGCCAGGCACAAGTAATGCCGTATTAGAAAACTGTCAAACCTTTACAGATTGTGGTGGTGGTTCTGTAGGTTCTAATGTGGTTGGTCCTCACGGAAATGGTGGTATCTTAAATGATACAATATGGTATAATTTAGGAGGTGGTACTGCCTTATTACCAAATACTACTTATTATATTGTGTTAGATTATCAAATAGAGAACTTCCTTTATGAAGGTAGGGTAGTACTTGATGGAATTATAGAAGTAGGTAGAAGATGTAAGGGAAGAACTTGGGAATATGCTACAAGTACAGTTAGTACAGATAAATATTGTACTACAAGAGATGGTTGGAGACATTATTATGATGATAAAGGTACTGTATCAACTGATGATGATAAATATATATTATCATTATATCCAAATGGTAACAACTTTGAAGGTACTGCTACTATTACAGTATTACCTACTTACTCTTCAGCAGAAGAAGGATTATTTGCTGAATATACTATGAAACGATATTGGGATTTTGACATTACATCTGGTTCAATTTCTAATAATATTTTAGTTAGATTTTACTATACAGATGCTGAAAAACAAGCAATTATTACTGCTGCAAATAATTTTGTAGCAACTCATCCAGGAACGGTTTACGAACCATTTGAATGGTTTAAATCTCAGAATGGTATTGCCTTTGATCCTGCCATTCATGTAACACCAACAGTTGTAATTGCAGGGTATTCAGAAACTGGTTGTGAAAGTTTATGGGATGCAAGTGGTACTTATGTAGGTGTTCCAGTTCAAAGATGTGGTGTTATAACTGCTGAAGATCATGATGACGACCCAACTAATGAATGGTGTAATGGAGTACAATATGTAGAATATGGAAATATTCCTGGCTTGTCTGGTGGTACTGGTGCAACAGGAGCAAGTCCTTATAGTGTTTCGCCACTTCCTGTAGAATTATTATCATTTACAGGTTATAATGATGGTCAGATAAATGTATTAAATTGGATTACAGCTTCTGAAATTAATACAGATAAATTTATAATTGAAAGAAGTCCAAATGGCGTTGGTTTTAACCAAATAGGTGAGGTTGATGCTGCAGGAAATAGTAGTGCAGAGCTTTCTTATAACTTTAATGATGAATCTCCTTTGCTTGGCAATAATTATTATCGCTTAAAAATAGTAGATAATGATGGTACATATGAATACAGTAATATTATACTGCTTAATGTAAATCATATAGTTAAAGATGCTATTGCCAACATTTATCCAAATCCAACCAATGCATTTGTAAACATAGATTATCAATCTACTACAAATAATAACCTAAACATTAATATTTATGATGCTACAGGTAAACTAATGTTGAATAAACAAGAAGCAGTTAACGAAGGGTTGAATAAATTAATTCTAGACTTAAGTGTACTAGCTAAAGGAACCTATATCTTGCAAATGAATAATCAAGATGGTACTTTAAATAACCAAGTTAAGTTGATTAAAAATTAAACTGTTATTATTTTAATAAAATCCCAAACATAGTAATTTGTGTTTGGGATTTTTTATTTTTATACAATGAATAAGTGTACCACACTGTTGCTATTTTTAATACTTGCTTTAGCGGTTAATGCAAAGGATTCTACTGCTACAAAAAGAATAATTTTTGATGATGTTCATATTTTATTCGATTTCAACTATGGTGTGTTCGCACCAACCATTAGTCAGCACGATATTTTTCAAGGCGTACTTAACGAAAATAATCCAACTTGGACAGACAGAAATAATGTATTGAATCTAAAGAAAGACTATAAAACTTCTAATGTTAACTTAAACATGCAAGTTAACTTTATAGATAATTGGTATACAGGTATGCACTATCAGTTTTTTACAATTAAAGATTATAAAATAAATCCAGACGATGGCAATCTGTTATCTCAAAATAATGCCATGTTTTTTATGTTAGGATTTAAGAATGGCTATGTGTTTAGATTTTTAAAAAACAAGAATTTACATATTCATCCATCATTTACCATTGGGTCCTATACTGCCGATGATTATTATGATAATATAGGAAAGAAAATATATTTTAATTTTCAGAATACGATACGCTATCTCATTAAAAATAAATTTGGCTTTCAACTCAACACACAATACGATTATTTACGATATAAAGAGAAAGGATTTAGCGAACAATTCAACCAATCAACTTATAAAAAAGTATCGTTTAATAATTTTCATTTAAGCGTTGGTTTCGTTTATCAAATAAATATTTTATTAGATAAATGAAAAAAATAAGTGTTTTAAAAATAATTACATTATTAATAGTATTAATTACAAGTATACTGGTTTTTAAGTTTAACAAAACACTTCGCGTTCCAAGTATTTTCGATGGTAATTTTTATAATACAATCGATATTCCTACAGCAACAAAACCATATCACTTAAAAGAAGCAAATATTGCCTTGCCAGATTTATCTTTATGGTGCGATAGCATAAATTATCACAAATATTTATATACTGATATTTTCTTACAAAACTCGCACACAACTTCTTTTTTGGTGCTACGAAATGATTCTCTAATTTTTAAACGATATTTAAACGGAGTTAAAGAAGGCGATAATACGCAAATATTCTCGTCAACTAAAGTTTTTATTACAGCATCGTTAGGTATTGCTATTGAACAAGGTTTAATTAAAAGCATTAACGAACCAGTGTCTTATTTCTTTCCAAACAAAAATCCAATGTTTGATAGTTTAACACTATACGATTTATGTCAAATGAAATCTGGAATTAACTACGATGAGTACGGAAATCTATACCAAACACTAAAATTCTATTATCTGCAAAATGTTACACAAGCCATTAACAATGCAAAATTCAAATATCGTCCAGGCGAAAAATTCGTTTATAAATCTATCGATACACAAATATTAGGAGAGTGCATTAGAAAATCAACACCTAATAAAAAGTATGTCGATTTTTTCTACGATAATATTTGGAATAAAATCGGAGCTCAAGATTCTGCGTATTTTGCAGTAGACAGTAAAATCAATAAAATTCCTAAGTATTATGGTGGATTAAATATTTCTGCACGAGATTTAGCTAAATTTGGATTGATGGTCTTGCATAATGGCAAATTTAATCGTCAGCAGATAGTACCAAAATCTTGGCTTAATTATTGCAACGATACTACCAAACGAAGTATTGAACCAGAAAAATATTGTATGGGTTGGTATTATAGCGAAGATGATATAGATAACGATATTTTTTATTCTGCTGGATTTAATGGACAAATTATGCTCATCAACAGAACCAATAATACTATCATCATTCGTTTAGGCACAGATACAGGCGGTGTTTATTGGTATCCAATAATGAAAAAACTGTCTATGATATTATAAGCAAATTAACAATTAATAAATTTTATTTGATAATAGAAATCTTATTTTTGAACTCTAAATTTTAATCATGAAAAGAACATTACTATTTTTTACCATAATTGCTTTAGCTGTTGCATCATTTGCAGAGCAAAAAGAAAATAAAAAACAAGTACAACCTAGCAAACCACAACTAAATACATTAGCAGATACTATCGGCTATTTATTAGGTCTGCAAATAGGAAAAGACTTGTCTAATAATACAGTCGATAAACCAAGTGCCGACGGAATTGCACTAGGAATGAAACATGCTTATGGTAAAGCACAACCATTAATAAAAGAAGATACAGCACAAGTAATTTTGCAAAATTATTTTACAGCTCAACAAGCACTTAAAGCAGCTGAAAAAAATAAAGAAGTAGCTGCTTATTTTGCAGATAATTTAAAAAAACCAGGCGTAAAATCTACAGCGTCTGGAATACAATACGAAGTTTTAAAACAAGGTACTGGTGCTAAACCAAAAGCTACAGATGTAGTAGAAGTACATTATGTAGGCACTTTATTAGATGGAACTGAATTTGATAGTTCTATTAAAAGAGGTCAAACGGCTAAGTTTCCTTTAAATCAAGTAATTAAAGGTTGGACAGAAGGCGTTCAATTAATGAATGTTGGTTCTAAATATAAATTTTTATTGCCAAGTAATTTAGCTTATGGTGAGTATGGAAGTCCACCAGTAATTGGACCAAATGAGCCATTAATTTTTGAGGTTGAGTTAATTAGTATTGAGCCAAGTAATGAACCAGCTCAAGTTCCAAGTTTTCAAATAGAAGACGAACATGATCATTCAGATCCAAATCACCAACATTAATATTTAAAACATTAAATCGATTATAACCAAATGAAAAAAATTACAATTTTATTTATTGCAGCAGTTATTGCTATTGCTTTTACTGCATGTAAATCTGGTGGCTCTAATGAGTTAAAGAGTTACAAATTAAAAACAACAGACGATTCTGTAGCGTATGCAATTGGTGCTCAAATTGCTATGCAAATGCAACTTAATTCGTTAAAACAAACCGATTCTAACATCAATTTTATGGCATTGGCAAAAGCAATGTATGAAATGTACCAAGATGGAAAATTGAGTGTAGATGAGAAAGAAATTGAAGGTGTTTTAATGCGTAAGTTTAATCCAGAAGTATACCAACAAGGATTGGATAATGAGAAAAAAGGAAAAGCATTCTTAGAGAAAAACGCAAAGAAAGCTGGTGTAAAAACTACTGCTAGTGGTTTACAGTACGAAGTAATTACAGAAGGTACAGGACCAAAACCTACTGCTACAGATAATGTAAAAGTACATTATACTGGAACTTTATTAGATGGAACTGTTTTTGATAGTTCTGTAGAAAGAGGTGAACCAGTTGAGTTTCCTTTAGGTCAAGTTATCAAAGGTTGGACAGAAGGTTTACAGTTAATGCCTGTTGGTTCTAAATATAAATTTTATGTTCCTGCAGATTTAGCTTATGGTGCTAGTGGACAACCACAAGGTGGCATTGGACCAAACGAACCTTTAATTTTTGAAGTAGAATTATTGTCTATTGAAAAAGCTAAAGAACCTCAATTCAGTCAAGAAGACTTGCAAAAAATGATTGAGCAACAAGCAGCAGCTGGAAAATAATATTTCCACTTTGTCAAGCATTATTACTTGATAAATATTTTTAAATACTTACTGGTCGGTTTCTTAACCGACCAGTTTTTTTTCTTACCATCTTAAAATTGAATGCTTCTTACATTTATACACTCCAATAAAACCCAATAATTTTGTATTTTTATTTCCACTATGAGCAACTCAAAATTATGGCAACCCAATCCATTATTTATAGGAAAAACAAATTTATATAATTATATACAATATATTAATAATAAATATAAATTACAATATAATAATTATTTTGATGTTCACCAATGGTCAGTAGATAATTTAGAATTGTTTTGGAAAAGCATTGCCGATTATTTTAATATTGAGTTTCATCAAAACTATACAAGTGTACTAGAACAACAGAACAATGATGTATTTGGTGCTTCGTGGTTTAATGGTGCTACACTAAGTTATGCAGAACATATTTTTAGAAACTATACTGATGATGTTCCTGCTATAATCTATCAATGTGAAAATCAAAAAACAATAACACTTTCTTGGAGCGAATTAAAAACTCAGGTGATTAAAGTTCAAGCTTATTTGTTAGAAAATGGCATTGGTGTAGGAGATAGGGTAGTTGGTTTTCTTCCTTATAATATTGAGAGTATTGTAGCATTTTTGGCAGTTAATAGTATAGGTGCAATTTGGTCATGTTGTTCTCCAGATTTTGGAACAGAAAGCGTACTGAATAGATTTGAACAAATAGCACCTAAAATTTTTATTGCAGCACAATATTATACTTATAATGATAAAGTATATGATAAAATAGCAGAGATAGAACAAATAAAATCACAATTACCATCACTCGTCAATACTTTAATTATTGGCAATGCTATCGTACCAAACACTACAACTTGGAAAAGTGTTATAGAAAAAGATGTTGTTACAGAATTAAAATTTACAGCAGTCGATTTTAATCATCCAATATGGATTTTATACTCTTCTGGTACTACAGGAAAACCAAAAGCCATTACACATAGTACTGGTGGTAATTTATTAGAACACTACAAAGCATTGGCATTGCATCAAAATGTAAAAAAAGGCGACCGATTTTTATGGTACTCTACTACAGGTTGGATGATGTGGAATTATGCATTGTCTTCTTTATTATGTGGTGCTACACTATGTATTTATGATGGTTCGCCAGCATATCCAGATTTATATAATTTATGGAAATTCGTAGCTAACCAAAAAATAAATCATTTTGGCGTTGGTGCTGCATTTCACATCAACAGTATGAAAAACAATTTAGATTTATCTACCTATGATTTTTCTGCATTAATTACCATTGGTTCTACAGGTTCACCTTTACCAAACGAAGGTTTTCGTTGGATTTATGACGCAGTAAAAAACGATATTGTATTGGTTTCTATTAGTGGAGGAACAGATGTATGCAGTGCATTTGTTGGTGGTTGTCCGATGTTGCCAGTGTACGAAGGTGAAATTCAATGTAAAATGTTAGGTGCTGCTATCGAAGCATGGAACGAAGACGGAAAATCTGTAGTAGACGAATTAGGCGAACTAATGATTACACAACCAATGCCATCTATGCCTTTATATTTTTGGAATGATAATAATAATGAAAAATATTTGTCTTCTTACTATGAAAACGGAAAACAAGTTTGGCAACATGGCGATTGGATTAAAATTACCAAACACAATGGAATTATTATTTTCGGTAGAAGTGATGCTACACTAAACAGAGATGGTGTACGCATTGGCACAGCAGAAATTTATAGTGCTGTAGAAAGCATCGATGCAATAAAAGACTGTTTAGTTATTTGTAATGAACAAGCAGATGGAAGTTATTTTATGCCATTATTTGTAGTGATGAATAATGATGCAGCTTTGTCAGAGGAAATTAAGCTCGAAATCAAACAGACACTTAAAAACAAGTATTCACCAAGACATATTCCAGATGCAATTTTTCAAGTATCTGATGTACCTTATACCATTTCAGGAAAGAAAATGGAAATTGCCATCAAAAAAATATTTAATGGAACTGAAAAATCAAAAGCAGCTTCCTTAGATACTATGCGTAATCCATTATCACTAAATGATTTTGTAGATTGGTATAACAATCAAAACACATAATTTTTACATTTAATCCTTATTTATGGTGAGAATGTTTACTTTTACATCACTAAAAAGGATAATATGTCATTATTAGACGAAATTGCTGGTGCTGTTGGAAAACCTTTTACCAAACATATTGCAAGTAGAGCCAGATTACCAAAATTAGATGGTAACATATATATTGATAATATAGGCGAAAATATTGATATTATAAGAGATGAGTGGGGAATTCCTCATGTGTACGCCAATACCATTTCCGATGCTATTTTTGCTCAAGGTTTTGTGCATGCACAAGATAGGTTGTGGCAAATGGAACTCAACAGAAAAGCAGCTCGTGGTAAGCTAAGCGAGTTCCTTGGTAAAGATGCCTTAGATTCTGATAGAGTAGCAAGGACTTTAGGTTATGAAAGAATTGCTAAACAAGATTGGGATTTATTATCGGAAGAAGTACAAAATCTCATTAAACGATATTGTGATGGTATCAACGCATTTATTCACCATAAAGAATCTAAATTACCAGTTGAGTTTGCTATTCTAAAACATCAACCAGAAGATTGGCATCCAATAGATGTAGCTTCTTTTGGAAGAATGCTCATTTCTTTAATGACTTTTGGTTGGTATGACGAAATTATGCGTGCTAAACTTATTGCTAAGATTGGAGTAGAAGCTGCTGAAGAAATCGACAATCCATATCCAAAATACAATCCAGTTACTTTACCAAATGATATTGAAATCAATGCCTTTACTGTCGATGGAAAATTTCGTGCTTTAGATGGAGCGTTTTTTCCACGAATAAATGGCAGCAATGCATGGTCTGTTCATGGTAGTTTAACTAAAACTGGAAAACCTTTCTTGTGTAATGATCCACATCTAACATTAAAAAATCCAAATATTTGGTACCAAATGCATATTGTTTCAGAAAGTGAAGATTTTAATGTAACTGGTGTTTCTGTTCCAGCTTTACCTTCTATTCTAATTGGTCACAATCAACATATTGCTTGGGGAATTACTTTGTCATATACAGATTTAGAAGATATATATATTGAAAAATTCACTGATGATTCATTGCTACATTACGAATATGATGGAGCAATAAAAGATACTATCATATATGAAGAAAAAATACAAATAAAAGATCAGAAAATTCCACATGTAGAAAAAGTATATGCTACAGATAGAGGTGTTATTGTGTCAGATATTACCAATCACAATCATCAACAACTGAGTTTATGTTCTATGGCCTTTCGTCCAGGTTTGTCATTTCAAGGTTGGTTCGATTTAGACAGAGCTAAAAATTGGGACGACTTTAAAACTGCTGTAAAATGTATAACAGCACCAGGTTTAAATATTGTATATGCCGACAAAGAAGAAAATATTGGCTACTATAACTCTGGTAAAGTGCCCATTAGAGATAAACAATTTGCAGCTGTTCCACAAGATGGTTCGCTAAAAGAAAATCAGTGGAAAGAATTTGTACCGTTTGAAAAAATGCCACATGCTTTAAATCCATCAAAAGGATATATTATTACAGCCAATAATAAAATACAAAGCAACGAATATGAATATTTCTTAGGCGATATTTATATGAATGGTTATAGAGCCAATCGTTTAACCAAAATGATGGACAGCAAAAATAAAGTGGGTATTGCAGATTTTACAGAAATGCAAATGGACTGGTTTTGTACGCCAACAGTTCAATATAAATCGTACTTTAAAGATATTATCATGCCAAATGCAGAGTTACAGCAATTGTTAGATAAACTTTTGGCTTGGAATGGCGTTTTAGACCCAAACGAAATAGAAGGTTCTTTATACAAAGTAAGTAAACAAATGATTGTAAAACGAATGTATAGAAATATGATTCAAGATAAAGAACTCATTAGAGAATATCTAGGTCATGGTTTTCATGCAATCTATGCACCAATCAATGCATTTATTGGACATAATACCACTGCCTTATTTAGAGTGTTAGACAATCCAAATTCGGTGTGGTTGGCTGCAAGTGGTGGTAAAGAAAAATTACTAATCGATGGTTTTAAAGATGCTGTTGATTGGTTGAAAATTAATTATGGAACAGATTTGAAAAAATGGAATTGGGGAAGATTACACGCTATCGTTTTTCCTCATGCATTTACTGTAGTGCCAGCACTCAAAAAAATATTCGATGTTGGTCCTTACGAAATTGGTGGCGACACCGACACCCCTTTTCAAACTTTTACTATAAATGATGAAGGATTTGGTGGTGAATTAGGTTCTGCTTCTTATCGTCAAATTATAGATTTCAGCGATTTTGATAATTCTAAAATTATTATGCCATTAGGAAACAGTGGCAATATGGCTAGTCCGTACTACAAAAACCAATTGAGGAAATGGTTTAAAGGCGAGTTTATACCAATGTGTTTTACTAGAAATAAAGTAGAGCAACACAAACAACACGAATTGATTTTGAAGAAAGCATAACTAGTCATTTGTAATTAGACATTATGTATTGGTGTCATACTACTTCCTCTCAGAGTCATTCAAAGAAGACTCTGCGTAATGAAATACTAAACCAAAAATCTTAGCACAATTTTTGTATATTTAATAATAAAAAAGAATAGAATGAAACCAATAAAAGTTATTGTACTAGCACTTGTTGTATTCGTAGGAATAAAGCTATACGCAGATGAACCAACAATACAAGATTTAAAAATGTTGTTTTATGATGGACAAGAAGACACTATTCAAGTCGATAATCAAGATATTGTATTGACCAGTAAAAATAGCACACTTTACTTTGTTGGACATATGAATAAAATTACTATAAAAGGCAATATGAATGATATTTATATTGATGGTGCGAATGAAATTGAAATTGTAGGCAATAATAATTTTATAGAATGGAAATCATCTACAAATGCTAATGGAAAACCTATTGTAAAAGACAAAGGTGGTTATAACAATGTAGGCAGATTTTCTACTGATGCCATGAACAAATCAGATAATGAATAAAAGATAACGACCTTCAATAAACCTGCCAACCGCAGGCTGGTTTAGCAAGAACAAATAAAAAGGCGTTAGCAAATATTGTTGTTTGAGTTCCGAATATTTTTTCGGAACGAGTTTCAAGATTTGTAGCTTTTTTATGAAGTTCGAGCGTTAAGAATTCCTGTCTGCCGACAGGTAGATATTGCAGTCTTGTCCCGAATTTATTTCGGGATTTTGTAACTTTTGCCTGTCTAGCGATAGGTAGATATCAAGAAAAAAGTTATTATAATATTCTTTTATCTACTACTTGGTTTTCTGTTCGACTAATCTTGCTAGCAAATCTTATTTTGTATTCTACAAAACAACACGCCAAATATTCAAGTTGTAAGAATTACTATTTTTCCGTTAATTTGTGTTTACTTATACAACACAATTAAACAATATGTTCGAGCTTTTTAATCCATTAGATTTTAATGATCCTGCACTCTACGCAATTCCAGGATTTGTTTTACTGATTCTAATTGAATTGTATTTTTACATTCTTAAAAAAGTAAAACCTAATAAAGCTTATTTTAAAGATGGTTTTGCAAGTATTGGGTTAGGACTTGGTTCTGTGTTTTTAGACATTCCAGTTAAAGCCATCAGCGTTGGTTATTTATTGTTCTTTTATAATCATTTTAGAATTTTTGATACACTTGGACCAACAAACACAGTAGATTTTATTGATTTTTATTTTCATTGGAATCAATGGTGGATTTGGGCTTTGTGTTTAATCTTACAAGACTTTGCATTTTATTGGCATCATCGATTAAGTCATGAAATTAGAATTTTGTGGGCAGCACATGTTAATCATCATTCTTCTATGAACTATAATTTAGCAACAGCACTAAGACAAAGTTGGTTAGAATTATTATATAAAGATATGTGGTATATTCCTTTAGCCATTCTTGGTTTTCATCCTTTGTTGATTTTAACACTACACCAAATCAATTTAATTTATCAATTTTGGCCACATACCGAAATGATTAAAAAACTACCTAAATGGTACGAATATATTTTTAATACACCATCACATCATAGAGTACACCATTCATCAAACATAAAATATTTAGACAAAAATTATGGTGGTATTTTAATTATTTGGGATAGACTTTTTGGTTCTTTTGAAGCAGAAGATCCAAACGAAAAATGTATTTATGGCATTACAACAAATATACATACTAATAATCTATTAAAAATTACTTTTCATGAAGTGCAAAATATTATTCATGATGTAAAAAATGCACCAACCTTAAAAGATAAAATTAATTATCTCATACAATCACCAGGTTGGTCGCACAACGGTACAGATCAAAGAGCTAAGACTTTACAAAAACAACTTCGTGATGATTTATAAAATATAATTTTAAATAAAATATATAAAAAAGTATTTAAGTATTTAAAAGTGAATTTATTGTATAATCTTTTTTTCTTATAAGATATTGTATCTTTGCTATACAACAACACAACAACACAGATGAAATCATTTATTGCATTGCTAGTGTGCTTATTAAGCATGCTTCCAATAAGTGTATTAGCACAAAAAGAAAAAGAACACCAATCGGTACTATTTTTTAGATGGACAAACAGCATATCATTGCCACAAAAATTAGAATTAAACTCAGAAATAGATACTCGTTTTTTTGTGTCGCCAATAGTGCATCATCAACAAACACAAGTACTTAGATTATTACTAAACAGAAAACTAAATAATAATTGGAAAGTCGGAATTGCATTTGCTCACTTCTTAAATAGTGCTTCAACACCAGCAGAAAGTAAAACTCAATTGGTGCCAGAGTTTCGTTGGCAGTTAGAAATCGCAAACAAACAAACAATAAAAGATTGGTTGAGTTTAGCACATAGATATAGATTTGAACATAAGTTTACACATAATGTAAATAAAACATATACAGAATTATTGGATGGATATAAGAATAATTTTAGATTTCGTTATCAATTTGGATTAGATTTTAAAGTTTGGGAAAAAGAACAACAGCATTTAAACATTACCATTGCCGATGAAGTTTTAATCAGTGCAGGAAAAGCAGTTGGTGCTAATATTTTTGACCAAAACAGATTGTCAACAGCTATGAAATATACACTCAACAAACATTTTGCAGTTGAGTTAATGCATATCTTTTGGATGCAAAATACTTCTAGTAGTTTGCTTTTAAGTAGACAAGTAATAAGAGCTAATTTTATTACTTCGTTTGATATAAAAAAGAAAGAAAAAGAATAGTTTTATTGATTAAACCCAAATTATGCATTAGATGCTTTTTATACCATGAGTTGCACACATGGTTACTCAAATTGAAGTATTTCATACTTCTAATTCTAAACAGGAAGTGCGTAGTACTTCAACTTTATTAGCACTGGCTTTTAAGTAGTAAAGCGTGGCGTAGCTACGCAACCTTTTACAAAAACAAAATGAACCTATTTTTCCTTCCGAAGGTTCGGAATGCATAATTTGGGTTAATTAAATTTCAAAAAAGTATGGTGTTATGTCTGCGAAATTCTGCATTGTCTGCAAGAAAATAAACTAAAAAAGCTGGACCAAAAAGATACAGCTTTAATAATATTTTGATTCATTTCAATGTTTCTCGCAGAGGACGCTGCGTTATAAATATAAGCGATTTAGAATTGTTCTAACTTACTAAAAAAGAAGTTGCCTTCAATTTTTGCATTTTCATTACTATCAGAACCATGAACAGCATTTTCACCAATCGATTTTGCAAATCTTTTTCTAATCGTTCCTTCTTCAGCATCAGCAGGATTGGTAGCACCAATTAATTTTCTAAAAGCTTCTACTGCATTGTCTTTTTCTAAAATAGCAGCTACAATCGGACCTCTACTCATAAATTCAACCAATTCACCATAAAAAGGTCTTTCTTTGTGTACTTCATAAAACTGTCCAGCTTGCTCAGCAGACAATTTAGTATATTTCATGGCTACAATTTTAAAACCAGCTTCTGTCATCATTGCTAAAATAGAACCAATATTGTTGGCTTCTACTGCATCTGGTTTAATCATGGTAAATGTTCTGTTACTTGACATAGTGTTTAAATTTGGTGCAAAGGTAATCAATTGTATATAAAGTTAAATTTAAACTATTGTGCTTTTAAATACTTTTCTATAAATATTTCCTCATCTTTGTACTATGATGACACTCGATGAATTGAAAGACTATTTAGCAACACCAAAAAATGTGGTCATTACTACACATCAAAAACCAGATGGAGATGCCATGGGTTCTTCGTTGGCCTTGTATAATTATTTAACAGATAAAGGACATTATTGTAGAGTCATTACACCAACAGAATACCCAGATTATTTTAAATGGATGCCAGGTGAAGAGTTTACTTATAATTACTTAGAAGAAGAAAATTTAAGTAAAATTGCTATTGCAGAAGCCAATATCATTTTCTGTTTAGATTTTAATGAACTATCTAGAATATCACCAGTAGACATTCCTGTAGTAGCTAATGAAAATGCAAAATTAGTTTTGATAGACCATCATATCAATCCAATGGAAGCTGTAGATTTTAGTTTGCATGATGTTAAAGCTAGTTCTACTTGCGAATTAATTCATCGTTTTATTACGATGATAGAACCCAACTTTCAGTTTACTAAAGCTATTGCTACTTGTATTTATACTGGAATTTTAACAGATACAGGTGGATTTTCTAATGGTGCAACCAATAAAGCAGCACTAGAAATAACAGCACAATTATTAGACTGTGGTTTAGATATGATGGCAGTCCAAAATGAGTTGAATCAAAATAGTAGAGAAGAAAGATTGCGTTTTATAGGCAATGCACTCAACAGAAAAATGTTTATTCACGAAGATTTGGCTTTGGGTTATATTCGCATCGACAGAAAAGATGTGTATAAATACAATTTAAAAACAGGAGAGACAGAAGGTTTAGTCAACTATCCATTAAGTATAAAAGCAGTAAAAGTTGCTGTGTTGTTGAAAGAAGAAAAAAACATGATTAAACTTTCTTTTAGAAGTAAAGATGATATTTCGGTACAAGAAATTTGTAGTACTTATTTTGAAGGTGGTGGACACAGAAATGCGAGTGGAGGAAAATCTTTTTTAAGTATGGAAGACACCATTCAGAAGCTATTAAAAATTTTTAAAGACTTGAAATTAAGTAGTCAATAGTGTTGTAGTTTGCTACTTATCATATTACAAACCAATTAATTTATCGTAGTAAGTGCCTTTGTATGCTTCTAGTGTATTTTGTAGTAGCGAAGCAACAGTCATTAAGCCAACGCCACCAGGAACTGGCGTTATATATGATGCTTTTTTTGATACATTTTCAAAGTCAACATCGCCAACCAAACGATAACCTCTTTTTTTAGAAGCATCTTCTAGTTTATTCATACCTACATCTATAATTACTACACCATCTTTAACCATATCGGCAGTAATTAAATTAATTTTTCCAGTAGCTGCAATAATAATATCTGCTTCTAAAGTATATGATTTTAAATTTACTGTTGCACTATGACATAAAGTAACCGTAGCATTTCCAGGATATGCTTTTTTACTCAACATAATATTTACAGGCATGCCTACAATATTACTTCGACCTACAACAACTACATTTTTTCCATCGGTTTCAATATGATATCTTTTTAGCAATTCCAAAATTCCTTTTGGTGTGGCAGGTAAAAATCCAGGCAAATCCAATACCATTTTTCCAACATTAACAGGATGAAAACCATCTACATCTTTACTAGGTAAAATATTATTAATTACATCTTTTTCGTCGATGTGTTTTGGCAATGGCAATTGTACTATAAATCCATCAATAGCATCATTATTATTTAAGAGATGAATTTCGCTAATCAATTCGTGTTCGGTAATGGTGTCTGGTAATTGTATCAATGTAGATTGGAAGCCAACTTCCTTACAAGATTTAATTTTACCATTAACATAAGTAGCACTAGCAATATTATTACCAACTAAAATAGCAGCCAAATGTGGTACTCTTTTGTTTTGAGCTTGTAATTCTTTAACTACTTCAGCAATTTCTGCTTTAATTGCTCGACTAATTTTTAAACCGTCTATGAGTTGCATCATCTGCTACAAAGATAAATCATCAATAAGATTTTTTGAAAATAGCTCGTATTATTTTCTCCACATATATATAATGCTTATCTTGTTGCTCAATTATACAAAATTCAATCTAATGCATCAATGTTTTGTAATAGGCGTTTCTGGTGGAAGTGGTAGTGGAAAAACTACTTTTGTTAATCAGTTAAAAGGTTATTTTTCTGAAGAAGAAGTCTGCTTGTTGAGTCAAGATAACTACTATAAAAAGCGAGAAGATCAAGAGTACGATGAAAATCAGATTAAAAATTTCGACTTGCCAACTTCTTTTAGAAAGCAAGATTTTATAGATGATGTAAAACGATTAATTAAAGGAGAAACAGTAGTTATACAAGAGTATACTTTTAATAATCCGCTAGCAACTGCGTCTACAATTACTTATAAACCAGCCAAGGTTTTAATTATAGAAGGTTTGTTTGTCTATCATTTTGCTGAAATTGCAGCCATGATGGATTTAAAATTGTTTGTTGATGTGTCATCTCATTTAAAACTCATTAGAAGAATTGTAAGAGATAAGCAAGAACGAAATTATCCTTTAGATGATGTTTTGTACAGATACGAAAGACATGTGTATCCATCATTTGATAAATATATTTTACCACACAAAAAAAATTGTGATATTGTTATTAACAATGATGATAGAACTGGTTTTGACAGAGGTTTAGATGTTATAAAAACTTATATTAAATCTAAAGTATAGTATGATAAATAGCATTTTGTTGTTTGTTGGTGCATTGCTAGTACTATTATTAGCTGCCAGATATTTTACAAAAGCAGCAGAAGCTATTGGTCAGTATTTTAAGCTACCTACATTTGTAATTGGTGTTTTTATTGTAGGCATTGGTACTTCATTGCCAGAATTGGTTTCGGCAGTTATGGCAGTAAAAAACAATGTGCCAGAAATAGTTGCAGGAAATATAATTGGTTCTAATATTTCTAATTTACTACTAATAACTGGAGCAGTTACTGTAATTAACAGACAATCTATTGTACTAAAGAGTAAATATATTTTTATTGATTTGCACTATTTAATAGGTGCTTTTTTAGTATTTTTTACTATTGTATTTGATAAACATATTTATTTATTTGAAGCAATTATATTACTACTCATCTTTTTTACTTATGCTTTTTATTTAGTGAAAAATGATGAAAGCGATGAAGTGGAAGTAGCAGTAGCAGCAACAACCACTTCAGAGAATAAATTTCCATTGCTACAATTATTTATTTTACTTGCAGCAAGTGTAGCCATATATTTTGGAGCAGAATATACCATAGCAGCAGTTACTGATATTGCAACAGCACTACAAATTGCTCCATCTATAATTGCACTTACGGTTTTGTCTTTAGGTACTACACTACCAGAGTTATTTGTAAATATTGCAGCAATTAGTAGTGGTAAAGCAGAAATGGCAATTGGCAATATTTTAGGTTCTTGTATTTTCAATACGCTTATTGTTCCTTCTGTTGCTTCGTTTTTTGGTAGCTTAAAAATCCCTGAAGATATTGCTCATTTTTCATTACCAATGATGATGGTGAGTGGTTTGTTTTTTTATTTATTGACACAAGACAAACGCATTTCTGTTTGGGAAGGTTTGTTATTTATTTTTATTTATATCCTATTCATCTATCAAGTAACAACGCTACATTTTTAGTTTATTAAATGATTAGCAGTATAGATTGTTGCACATAATAGAAGCAAAATAAAGTATTTTCACAACCATATTTTCCGTTATTCCTTCGAAAGCAGGAATCTAACACTTTATAGATTCCGTATGTTTCTAACCATGCAAAACCAAATGTCTGCATATAAATTTGCTTAGGTTAATAATTGTATATTAAAATTTGGTCTCGTATAGATTTACTATTTTTACAACATGAAAGAAATTGTTTTAAGTGGTGTAAGAAGTACAGGCAATTTGCATTTAGGTAATTATTTTGGTGCTGTAAGAAACTTTTTAAAGATGCAAGATGATTATCATTGCTATTTTTTTATTGCCAATTTGCACGCACTTACCACACATCCAAATCCAGATTTGCTAAAAGCATCGGTACACAATACTTTGGTAGAATATTTGGCTTGTGGCTTAGATCCTAATAAAAGTGTCATTTATATTCAAAGTGATGTTCCTGAAATAAGTGAGTTGTACACTTTAATGAATATGTTTGCTTACAAAGGCGAGTTAGAAAAATGTACTTCGTTCAAAGAGAAAATTAAAAAACACAATACCAATATCAATGCTGGATTATTGACTTATCCTGTGTTGATGGCTGCTGATATTTTAATTCATAGAGCCAATAAAGTTCCTGTAGGAAAAGACCAAGAGCAACACTTAGAAATGACTAGAAATTTTGCGGTACGATTTAATCATTTTTATGGAAAAGACTTTTTTCCTGAACCAGATGCTTTTGATTTTAGTGGCAACTTAATTAAAGTTCCTGGATTAGATGGTAGTGGAAAAATGGGAAAAAGCGAAGCAGAAGGCAATGCTATTTTTTTAAGAGAAGATGCTGATAGCATTAGAAAAAAAGTAATGCGTGCTAAAACTGATAGTGGTCCTACTGAACCCAATAGCGAAAAAAGTATTGAAATTGCAAATTTATTTCAGTTGATGCAATTAGTTTCTGATGAAAGTACACTACAACATTTTGAGACCGCATATAACAATTGCACTATTAGATATGGTGATATGAAGAAACAATTGGCAGAAGACATTGTTGCTTTCACGCAACCTATAAAAGAAAAAATAGATGCATTAGATAACGACAATGCCTATATTCAGAAAATTGCGAAAGAAGGTGCAGAAAAAGCAAGAGCTAGTGCAAAAGCAACTTTAGATGGTGTAAAAGCATTAATGGGTTTACAACAAATTTGGTAATTTTATAAAATAAACGCCAATAATTTTTTGGAGTAAACAAAAATCAGTTAAATTTGATAAGTGGCAAAACAAAAACAAAATAACAATACCATAAAACATGTAGCAATTGCTGGAAATATTGGTTCTGGCAAAACTACTTTGACTAAATTATTAGCCAAGCACTACAATTGGGACGCTAGATTTGAAGAAGACAACAATCCGTATATGGTTGACTTTTATGCTGATATGGCACGATGGTCATTTAATGTACAGATTTACTTTTTGAATAGCAGATTAAGACAATTACTAGAAATTCAGGAAGGTGATGTAACCGTAATTCAAGATAGAACCATTTATGAAGATGCACATATCTTTGCACCTAATTTGCATGAAATTGGTTGGATGTCTAAGCGAGATTTTGAAAACTATATTAGTTTATTCAGAACTGTAAGCAAACAAATTCGTCCGCCAGATTTATTGATTTATTTAAAAGCATCTTTAGGAACTTTAGTTGGACAAATAGAAAAACGAGGCAGAGCTTACGAAGACAATATTCGTTTAGATTACTTGAAACAGTTAAATAGTTACTACGAAAACTGGATAGAAAACTATAAAGAAGGTCCGCTTTTAGTTATTAATGTAGACAATTTAAATTATGCTGATAATCCAGAGCATTTAAGCCAAGTGATTGAAAAAGTAAATGCAGAACTATTTGGCTTATTTTGATTTTATTGTTTTAAGAATTAAGTCGTCATTGCGTTTTTTTTGAGGAACGAAAAAAATGTGGCAATCTTCAAACTATAAAGTAGCACTTAACTATCACTCAGAACAAAATGTAGCATCTCCTATTTATTTTGTAGATATAGCTAAATCAACATATATCATCATTCCTTCGAAAAGAAGGAATCTATAGAGATTCTTCATTATACTTCTATTACCGTTTTTTTTATTGTGATGAATTATTAAGATTTAACTATACCTTCAATGCTTTAAGGAGTTGCTCATAACTATATGTAGAGGACTACAGACTATATTTTATTGCGTATTTTAATAAAGAATACGCAAGTTATTAATTACAAGGATATTTAAAATACGCAAACCACAAACTTTCTATACCATTGAAAATAAAAACATTATGAATAAATAATATTTATAGCAGAAAAATATACGCAAGTTATTTTATTGCGTATATTTGGATGATGTGCAAAATCCCGCTGCACCGCTACAGTACCTGATTTGCAGAAGCATTCTGCATCAGGTACAGCCACGCAAGGGCTTGGATTTTGCACATCGACGGGGGCTTTGCCCATTGATATGTCTCGCCCTGCGGGACTTCGACACATCATGGCCTTGATGCAATATTTTTTATATCTTCGAGTATAAAAAATACTGCACAAAGCCCCCGCCGTTAGCCGTCAGTTTAAACGACACCACCGACAAAGACAACAGAACCGAAAATAACAGATGATAAGCAATGACAGAACAACAACAAATTTGGTTTGATAAACTTGTAAAAGACAGAGAGGACAGTGCAAAAACACTTGAAAAACCTTCAATGCGTGGGATTAAAAACAGTGTTGTAGAAAAATACAGTGACCAAGCACATTTTATTTACGAACTTCTGCAAAATGCGAATGACGCAAAAGCGACAAAATCTTCATTTCAACTAACTACTGACGGTTTATATTTCAAACACAACGGAAAAATACTTTTTAGTGTTTCCAATCCTAACACAGAAGACGAAGATAAAGAAAACAACAAACTTGGGCATATAAACTCAATTACAGCCATTGCCAACAGCAACAAAACAGAATCATCAATCGGAAAATTTGGAGTTGGTTTTAAAGCTGTTTTTCAATACACTGAAACACCATACATATACGACCCAAATTTTCAATTTAAAATAAACCAATTTATTATTCCTGTAAAATTGGAAAGCGATTTGTCTGACCGACAAAAGGACGAAACCGTTTTTTACTTTCCGTTCAACAAAGCCGAAATGTCGGCAGAAAAGGCACATTCAGACATTTTAGAGAAGTTGAAAAAATTAGTTTTTCCTACTTTGTTCTTATCCAACTTACAAGAGGTAAAATGGAATGCTGATAATGAAACAGGAGAATACACCAAAAAAGGTAACAAACAAAAACAAACTGACGACATCACTTACGAAAAAATCGAACTCTATCAGCAAATTGGATTAAACCAAACAACAGAAAAATTATATTTATTTAGTCGTTCAACAGAAGATAATCATTCCTACTCTATTGGCTTTTTTCTTGACGAAAAAAACAGTCTAATACCAAAACAATTTTCTGCGTTTTGCTTCTTTCCAACAAAAGAAACTACAAACTTAAATTTTATTCTTCACGCACCATTTTTACTAACGGACAGCCGAGAAGGAATACATCGTTCTAAAGAACACAATACAGATATGGTTGAGTTGCTTGCACAACTCGCTGCCGACAGCTTACTAATTCTAAAAGAATTAAAACTGATTGATGATGAAATTCTTGACATAATCCCATACAAGAATATAGAATATGGACACGATGATTTTTTTGATGATTTTCATCAAAAAATAAAGCAAACACTCAAAACAAAAGAAATACTACCTGCGAAAGGCAAAACATTTGCCAATAAGCAAAACGCTTATTGGGCAGATTCATCAGATTTGGCGAATTTGTTTTCTAACGAACAACTTGCAGAATTAGTGAAAAATCAAAATGCAAAGTGGGTTTTCTCAACAATCGGTAGAACAAAAGATAAGGAAATTACAGATTATATTGACGGTGGTTCTGAAAGGTCTTGGGACAGAAAAGAACCTAATTTGATAAAATCAAATATGGATTTTGAAAATAAAATTGCAGACTTAATTACAAGCAATTTTATCAAAACGCAATCAAATGAATGGCTACACAAGTTTTACGAATATTTGTCTGAAAGAAAATCGTACCAAGACAAATTTAAAACAAAACCTATTTTTAAGGATATACAAGGAAATGCAGTTGCTGCATTTGAAAGAAATAATGGAGAATTACACGGTATTTTGTTTTTGCCATTAGACGAAGCGAGTTTAACTTACAATACGATTGACTCCGAATTACTGAAGAACAAGAAAACCAAAGAATTTATTGAAAGCTTCGGTATCAAGAAGCCAAGTTTGAAAGACGAAATTTACAACAACATACTGCCTTTATATAAGAAAGACGGAGATATAGATACAGAAACCCATTTCAAAAAATTCTTCAATTATTGGAAAAAAGAAGGACGACCCGAAGAATTTATTTCTTTAATAAAAGACAAGGAATTTGTTTCATACAAAACAATAAACGATAAAACAACTTATCGTGGAATTGCCAATGAAATATATTTTCCAACCTTCGAGTTAAAAAAGTACTTCGAAACAAAACCAACCACAAAATTTGTAGATTTAGAAGATTACTACATATTTATTACAGACGAAAAGGAACAACAAATTTTGAAAGAATTTTTGTTGAAATTGGGAGTGAAAGAGTTGCCAAAACTATTTGTTAAACAAATCAAAGATACATATTACGAGAAGGAGAAAATATATTATTTTGATGGAATTGAGCAGTTTATTGAATCAATTGACGATTCAATAAAATCTATTATTTTTTGGGATATACTTAAAAAAATACAGATTGATAAACTACAATATTGCGAGAAATCAACACGTCCAGATGGTAGGCATAATTTTCGTTCAGAATATTTCATATCACCCGATTTACGAAAAATTAGAAAACTGAAATGGCTTTTATCCAATAATGGCAAATTTGTAGCACCTCACGAAATTACAATTAATGAACTTGCTGACGAGTATGAAAAAGACAGCTGTCAAGCGATTCAACTTATTGATTTATTGCAATTTAAGCCGATAGTTGAATTAACTGAAACGGAAAGAAAATTGCAAACCTTAAATGAATTTAAGAATGACGGCTATGATGAAAACAGAATTAGAAAACTAATTGAGGAAGATAAAGCCAAACAAAACGCCACGACTGCAAATAATGGAAATAATCGTAATTCAAATAATACGGGTACCGATTTAGATTATGAAAATCCCGAACAACCGAAAACATCAAAAATTGAAAAAACTATCAAAGATTTAGACGATTTACAAAACGAGTTTACACCTAAACAAAAAGACGATAAAAACGAACGTCAAGAAACTCAAAGCAAACCTGAAATAAATTTTGATGAAGATGAAGAATTTGCAAAAGGAATTGAAGATTTAAAAAAGCAGCTTGAAATCAAAAAAAGCAGAGTTGATTTAGCAGAAAACATCAACAACAGCGTAAAATATTCTTACGATTGGTTTAAAGCGTATTTGCAGTTGCTTACTACTTACGGAGAAAAGCAAGACACACAGAAACAAAAATCAATTTCGTTTCAGGAAATTAAGCCATACAAAGCCGATAATAAATACTTTCTACTTTGTGGTGCAAGTAGCTACATATCGCCTGAAATTGAAAATGCAGACGATTTTAAAGTTTCGCTTGTTTTTGGAAACGGCAATAGAGAAAATATAACTGTTGAAGGTGTTTCTAAAAAAGGGCAAGATTTGTTGATTTATTGCCGTGAACCATTATCAGGCAATACGCTTTCTCGATTTTCAAACATTTTTAAAGTTGAAATTAACTTTACACCTGTTATTGACTTACTTGACAGATTATACAAAGCGTTTACGAACGACAATTATATTGACGAGTGGGAAACCATTCAAGAAGCAATACCTTCTTTGAATTTCATTTATGGACCACCAGGAACAGGTAAAACAACAACACTTTGTAATAATATAAACGACATTTTAGCTGAAAATCCAAATACGAAATTTTTGGTGCTTACGCCAACTAACAAGGCAGCGGACGTAGTTTGTAAAAAATTACAAGACATCAATCCTAACATCTACGCTGTTCGTTTAAGTCGTCCAACAGACCCTGAATTAGAAGAAAGTGGTATTTATGTGGACACATTAGACAACAAATCACTACACAACATAAATGTTGTTACTTCAACAATTCATCGTTTGCCCTACTTTGAAATCAATGGCGAAAAAGACGGAGAGAATTTTGAATACAAACTTTTTAAACATAGAAACTTTGACTATGTAATTTTTGATGAAGCATCAATGACGGGTTTGCATTACATAACTTTTGCAATAATGGCTTTGTTCAAAACAAATCCGAACACAAATTTCATGGTTGCAGGCGACCCGAAACAAATTCCACCTGTTATTGAAATTGACGAAAAAGAATTGGAAAATTTTGATTTTCAAGACGAAAACATTTACAAAATGATGAACCTTGAAAGTTTTAATCCCGCAGAACAGACAATTAGAGAAAATGATACAATTCAAAATTTGGATACGCAATTTCGAAGTATTCCACAAATCGGACAACTTTTTAGCGAACTTTCCTATTCAAGTCTATTAAAACACGACAGAGAAACGAACAGAAAAGAAAGCAAACAATTGCCCGAAAAATTTAAAAAGTTGATTTCGTCAAACGTAACATTTGTTGATATTCCGCTAAATCAAGACAATTCTATTTATAAAGTAAACAAGCTATTTTACAGTTCATATCATACTTATTGTGCAATTTTAGTTTCTGAAATTATCAGATATTTTGACGAAATCAATGAAAACGAACAATGGACAATCGGACTAATTGCACCATACAAAGCACAAGCAATTTTGCTGAATAAATTGATAACATCTTACGGTATTTCTGAAAACGTAAAAGTGTTTTCCGACACAGTTCACGGTTTTCAAGGCGATGAATGTGATATTGTGTTTTTTGTTTGCAATCCAAACAACTATTTCTATTCAGGACACGAAAAAGCACTTTTGTCAAAAGAATACATTTACAATGTTGCAATCAGCAGAGCAAAAGATTATTTGATTGTTTTGCACCCATATACGGCTATTTCAAATCCGTTTATCAATAAAATTGGACATTCATACAAAAACAACTTTGGCAACACAAAAATCTTAAACGCCAAAGACATTGAAAAAGCATTATTCAATGATGAGAACTACATAGAAAACAACAGCTATGTTTCGGGACACGACAACGTAAACGTGTTTGGACTTTCTGAAATGAAATATTTTATCAAAGCCAACGATACAGCAATTGACATACAATTAAAAGACTTAAAAGAACATAAAACAAATGACTTGACAGTAGAACGGAATAATATAAACCAAAACGGTGGACTGAAAATAGTCGGGAAGATTGACTTGAGTAAATTTGAAAAGTTTAAAAAATGAAAACCGAACGGCTAACATCGGTGACCGTTGCACAACTAGGTAAAAAATGCTACAAACTATAAACAGATGCTTATTTTTACAATCTATATTTTTGGTTTGATATTTATTCTCCAGTCATTGCTGATTTTGTAGCAAAACTAATTATTGCAATGCCAATTAGTAGTCTATAAAAATTAGCCAATATATAGAGTTCTCTTCCTTAGTCTGTGTCCTCACGAAACAATATTAGTCAGCAAACCATCACAGAGAGTGATAATGAAGGTCTCCGACTGAGCAAATAACTTTGTCCAGTCGGCATTGTACGCAACCCAATGGGCATTGAGCTGTGCTCAATAAATTAATCATTACATTGAGTACTAGCAAAGTATTCTTAACTGGGCAATACTCTATGCCCTGCGGACATTAAGCTATGCCCAACAGATAATGACCTCTACCTTGTGGACATTGTTTCATACCCAACGGACTAACTGTCACACTGAGTCAAAACTAAAAGTTGCCAAGTAGGCAAACAACTGTACCCAGCTAACATTGTATACTGCCCAACGGGCATTAAGCTGTGCCCAATAAAATAATCATTAAATTGAACACTAGCAACTTGTTCTTAACTGGGCAATGCTCTATGCCCTGCGGACATTAAGCTATGCCCAACAGATAATGACCCCTACCTTGTGGACATTGTTTCATACCCAACGAACTAACTGTCATACCGAGTCAAAACTAAAAGTTGCCAAGTAGGCAAACAACTGTGCCCAGCTAACATTGTACGCTGCCCAACGGGCATTAAGCTGTGCCCTGTGGGCAACACATTATTCAAGAATAATCTTAGTTAGTGTCTAGAAAAACAACATCAAAAAGATAGTCTCCAACTATATAGATGCCCTCGTCTTGCTTCGTGTTTACACGAAACAACTAAGTAAATCCTCTCTAAAATGTAAAGCTAGCGTAGCTGCGCAACCTTAAAAACAAACAAAATGAAAACCTATTTTTCCTAATGCGTATTTTAATGAAAAATACGCAAACCACAAACTTTCTATACCATTGAAAATAAAAATATTATGAACAAATAATATTTATAGCAGAAAAA